>JAAZOE010000187.1 GCA_012797915.1 Candidatus Zixiibacteriota bacterium
GCCCGCTTCAGTTCCCGGTTCTCCCGCTCCAGTTCTTTCAACCGCTCCCGCTCAGAACTGGTCAGCCCCGGCCGGTGGCCGGCGTCCCGCTGCGCCTGCACCACCCACCGCCGAAGCGTCTCGGCGGTACAACCTAACTTCTGCGAAATCGACTGGATGGCCGCCCACTGGGAGCCATACTCCTCCCGGTGTTCTTCCACCATCCGCACGGCCCGTTCCCGGACCTCCCCAGAATACCTGCTTCGTCTTCCCATACCCGTAATCTCTCACATAATTCTGTCTCCGGCAAGCCCGGAACGGTTCAGTGCGAATTGCAACGCGAAGAGAGGCATTTGGAAATGATATAAAATGCCAGGCGTACCTTTGTGTCGCCTATGGGGCAGATGGAATTGCCTACTATCCATATATATCATCTGGACCAGCTCCTGACGCGCCACCAGAATCTATGCGTCAGGAAATGTTCATATTGGGATCACAAGATAAGAGTGGGCTGTGCCCTGAATACCCAGATACTGCTGTGACATGGGACGCGCGATCGTTTATCATAGCCGATCCAACAGGGGTATTTCATAAAGTTAATGATGCATCGACAGGGTATAAGTGGAATGCGGGGAAGCAAGTACATGGTGTGCTAAACAGGCTCGCTGACACGTTGAATGGTCGGACTTTTATTGCCGCGGGGCCTTGGTATAATCTGTCTTCCTTCAATACAGTATTCACGTATATTGGTAGTGATAAATTCAGCCATGATGAGGCCTTTATTCAAGTTGGTGAATTCACTGGGGCGGACGGTGTTGATTATCATATGTTGATTAACCGGCGAACTTGGCCGGATTCTTCAACTGCCCCCAACCATAAATCGGATGATCAGCGAGTGTATTTCGCTACCAAAGTACCTATCGTTGGGGACAAAATTGCAGTTGATATAATTTCTGGTGATACGCTTCTCCTGATTGATAGTGCTGGTTATGCGACAGGATCGGTATACTTGCCGGCTGGCGAAGCGGCGATACTGAAATTCGATACAACGAAAACACACTTCTGGAAAAGTGCTTTTACTGGCATAGACCATTTCCCGGAAGGAGGAACCCACTTTCTAAGCGGAGATATTACCATAGACTCTGGGAGTACCTTTACAATTGGCCAAGGGGCAACCTTAAAGGCTATCGCCAATACCGACAGTTGTGCGTCGGGCATGAATACCAGTAAGACAGAGCTTATCGTCAAAGGAAACTTGCAGGCGATCGGTTCCTCAGGTAACTTCATTCATTTTAATGCGACCACTACCACGAATGCCGCTTGGTATGGTATTAGAGTCATTAATAACGGTTCAGCCGACATTCAGTACGCCAGTATCGAAAACGCCTATATCGGCTACCAGAATAACAGCTCTAACGCAACGGGCACCGATTTACTGCAATTGGTTAACTTCATAAAATGCAAACCGTATGGAGCGGTTCTAAATAAATGTAATATCGACGTAGAAAACTTATATATTCTAAGCGATTTAACTACGGCGGCTGGAATACATCTCGATTCTCTTGCTGATCTTGAGATTCACGAGTGTGGATTTGATAGTGTAAAATACGCAATAGAGATAGACCATAGTACACCTACTATCAACGACTCGTGGTTCGAATACTGCAGATATGGCATATGGATTGACAAGAACTCCAATACAGATACAGCCGATATCAAGCGCTGCTGGTTTATAACGAGTGAATTGTCGTCCGGACAATCATGCGATATCGTTATCGGCCAAGACAATAGTCGATGTATGGTAGATTCTACCTACTTTGACCTACTATGGAATTATGGGGTCCTTAATATATATGACAATTCACAATGTCATATTCGCCGATGCAGGTTTTACCCGTATTCCTTTTATGATCCGACAACGGTGTATGCCGTCTATACGCATGGCAACAACACCAATATGGGTGAATCCTATGACGAGGACAGCCTCAATTATTTTCATTTTGGTGTAGCCATGGGTGACGAGTATTATATTTACAATAGTGATGCCTCAGAGTATACGGAAGCCCATTCTTGCTGTTTCTTGGATCAAGCCGAAGACCCCAGTATGTTCTATGGGCCGATACATTTGGCTGATTCTGCTGAACTATGCAATTGCCTGATTTCATTCCCTACTAATAAGGGCAGAGTGGTTTCGGATACGATTCTGACCACGACACCTCTGGAATATTCGATGCTCCAAAACTATCCGAATCCCTTTAACCCAGTGACAACGATTGCCTACAATATTTCGACCGCATGCGACGTCAAGATTGTGGTATACAACTTATTGGGGCAGGTTGTTGCTACTCTTGTCGATGCTTATAAAACTCCAGGGGAATACGCCATCGTCTGGGATGGCACTGATACCGACGGTCGTCCGGTGGCATCGGGGATGTATTTTTACCAAATGGTTGCTGGCGACTTTGTGTCGTCCAAGAAGATGGTCATGATGAAGTAGGGAGAAGGGGATACAATGCAAAGGATAAATATCACTCGGGTGGCCATGACGATGGCCCTTGTTCTTACCGCAACGGTTTCTTGGTGCGGAGAGCTGGTTCTTGAACCGGCGGCATATTTACCCGTGCAAACACGGGTGGGGGGAGAGGTCAGCAGACACCTTATTAAGTTCGATCTGGATTCTATCCCTTCCACAGCCATTGTTGACTTGGCCGTGCTGACTCTAAATGTGGACCTTGATACAACGATTACTGCCCCCCTCAATTTGATGGCTTATCCGGTATCGGTATCATGGACCGGTTCTGTTTCGCCAACAATCACTACGGTCGAGTACCTCCAGGACGAATCCTTCCTCGGCCCTCTTGGTGGGAAGATCGATCAGGAGGCCGAGTTAAAGGTGACTGATCTCGTTCAAGCCTGGGTTTCAGGAAAAATGTCGAATAACGGATTGATTCTAATGGCTCACGAAAACCCTGATTCGAGACTGGACCTAAAGACCGAGAAATTGGGAGCGGTCGCCAAACTGGAAATCTATTATTCCGAAACGCCGGTTGAGAAGTAGAGCGGGAGACAAATCCTGGCTGCATCCCGGCGGGGGATTCTAACTTTGGCGTGGTCATCAATGTGACTCCGCCATTTCTATTAGTAAGATGGGCCGGAAACGCACGCAATCTATCCCGTTGCTTTCAGGTAATCTACGACCGGTTGGAAGGTTCGAAGATCGTCCAGCCGGGGGAGCTTTTTTGTTGGCTACCTAGCACCGGCCCGGGCGGAATCCCGTCCCCAGCAATAGGGCGCATCGGACGATCAGCCTGAGACGGCCGGATCAGCAATTCGGAATCGAGGAAAGAAAATCATCCCCGCGGCCACGAACGTTTCAGTCGCGGCCGGAAACCGGGGCAGCGGCGTACGGGAATTGAAAGCGGAAGGTGGCCCCTTCGCCGAAGACGCTGTCGATGTCGACCGTGCCCTGATGGTTGGCGACGATTTTGGAGCAGGTTACCAGTCCATAGCCGTGGCCGGTCTTCTTGGTGGTCAAATGCTCCTTGAATAGCTTCTCTTTGACCTCCGGGGTAATCCCGACGCCGTTGTCCGAAATCGAAAGAATCACCCGGTCGTCATCATGGTGCGTGGCGATGACAATCCGTCCGTCCGGATGTTTGGCTTCGGCGATGGCGTCGGCCGCATTGTTGAGCAGGTTAATCAGCAGCTGCGACAACTGATCACTGTCCATGTCCATGCCGGGAAGGTCGGGATCCAGATCGGTTTCGACCTTGATGCGGGTGAACCGCCGTTGAACGGCAATGAACGACATGACATCGTTCAGGACGGCATTCAGATTGCCTTTCCGCTTTTCGGTGTCCAGTCGGGAATAGTCCATCAGGCCGGCGGTAAACCGCGTCATGGTATCCACGTTCGCCTTGAGTTTCTCGAGCGTATCGGCCAGGGTGGAGGTGATGCCTTTTTCGAGATACATCTGGAGCAATTCCACGCCGCCCAGAATCAGCCCGAGAAAATTGTTGAGTTCGTGGGCGATGGAGGAGGCCATCATCCCCTTTTCCGCGAACCGTTCCAGGTCGAACAGACGCTGTTCGACGTCCTTTTGCGCGGTCACATCATACAGCGTCACGATCGTGTCGCTGCGGCCGGCGGTGGCCCCTGAAACGGCGCCGATCGTGGCCGAGAAGATGCGCTCTGATCCATCAATAAAGGCGACCAGATTCTCGGTCCGGGAGTCTGATTCCTTCAGGCCGGCGCGGGAGAACCGCCGGATCCACCCCGGAAACGTCTCATCGACGAAGATCCGTTCGATCGATACTCCGACGGGCGAGAGGTCTCCGACGGCGGCCGGGGAGATCCGTTTCAACAGGTCGCGGCCGACGGTATTGATGGTGCGGATGATCCCGTTTTCATCTATGATCAGAATGGCCTGGGTGACGTTGTTGAGAATATCCGAATAGCGGGCATTGAGATAGGATATTTCGGCGAAGATGAAGGCATTGGCCACCAACGGGGTGATGGTGTTGATGAAGGCGGCGGCCAGATCGAAGTCGCGGTCGCTAAACGGCCTCCCGCCGACCTTGTTTCCCAGGCCCATCACGCCGATGAGTCTCTCGCCGGAGAAAAACGGGGCGATGAACCGAACGTCGGCGGCGAGCCAGTCCGCGGCCGGTTGATTGGTAAGAGGATGATCGCGCAACGTCTCCACGGGGATCGGGGACTTTTGGTGGCGAAGAACGGCCTCGGCCGCAACACATCGATCCACCTGCGCCAACTCCGGCCGGCCGTGGTATTTTCCGGTTCCGAAAACAACGGCCGGTCCCAGCCGCTCATCGGGGCTTTTCACTGCCACGAAGGCGTTGGCGACCGAAAACTGTCCGGCAATGGTATAGGCCAACGCTTCCGCCAACCCGCCCAGCGTGGGATTGTCGGCGAACTGCCCGGTCAGGGTGGCCAGGGCGTCCAGGGCCAGAACACTTTTATCGCCGTAGGCGATTCCCCGCTGGCTGTCGTTCAATGAACGCACATCCTCTTCCCATTGCTGCGTCATCGGCTGTTATTCCTTGCCGCAGGCGACGGCCGCCTGGCGGGTGTCCGATTTGATCGTAAAGAAATCGGCCAGGTCCAGCACCCTCAGGATATGCATGATCGGTTCCGGAACATGACAGAGGATGATGTCGCCGCCCTGTTCCCGAAACAGGTCGACGCTTCCCAGAAGGGAACCGACCCCGGCCGAGGACAAAAACTCCAGCGCCGTCATATCCAGAACGACATACCGAAACCCGTCGGCCTGCGCCCCCGTCAACGCGTGGACCATCTCGTGCGCATTGCTGTTATCGAGAATCCTGCCGGGATTGATCAGGAAAACGTCGTCATGAAGTACCCGGTGTTCAAAACGGCACGCTTCCATATCTACACGCTCCACGTTTTGACGATCGTCAGGATATTGCGTCCATCGGCGCCGCGGATATACGACATGGTGTCGGTCATCCGGCGCACCATGGGCAGGCCGAAGCCGCGGACCCGCCGCTGTTTGGCGGCGGTGCGGGCATCGAAATCGACCGTCGCTGCGGTCGGGTCATACTCCCGTCCGGAGTCCGAAAAGACCATGACGATCCGTCCAAGCTTAAACTCCGCCCAGAACGCGATCGGGGTGTCCTTGTCGATACCCGCATGCTGGCTGATATTGCTGGCGATTTCATAGAAAATCGTTCGCAACTCGAAACGAGTCATTTCCGGAACGGGGAGGGGCACCAAAAAGGCCTCGAAGCGCTCCGCGGCCGGGGCCGTCTCCCCCGCCATCGGCCGAAAACTGTCGTGATATTTGGCTCTGGCAGGACCTACACCCGTTATGGATTCATCGGCCTCATCGGCGGCGGGCGACGGCGCGCAGTGAAACAGGTCCGCCAAATCAAGAACCGTCAGGACCCGTAACAGCCCGGGCGAAGGATTCTGAAGACGTACATCGGTCGCTCCCCGTTGACACCGCAGGCGCGCCCGCCATAAGAGTTCCACATGCTGCGATGTCGTCAATTGAAGCTCGGCGCAGTCCAGCACGACCGTCGGCGGGCCGGTTTCCAGCGCCGCCGAGAGGTGCTTTTCGAACTGTTCCTCCGCCCGGCCGCCCAATTCCCACGGAACCGGAATGGCCGCGGCGAGTTTACCCGTTGACGGCATTCGTCATCGTCCTTTCGACTCGGTCACCGGGATCGGCCGACACGCCGACCCACCGCATGGCCAACAGGGTGATATCGTCGTATTGCGAGGCTCCCCCGACAAACGCCTCATGGCGCTCCAGGACGCCGCGAACCAGCTCCTCGGCGCTCTGGCCCTGCAGCGTCTGCACGGCATCCAGTAACCGCTCCATGCCGAATTCCCGCTTCTCGGCGTCCTGCGCCTCGGTGATCCCATCCGTGTATTGAATCAGCCAGTCCCCCGGCGACAGGGTCAAGGCGCCGTCCTCAATCCTTTTGTCGAAGGTTTCGGAACCGGCCATACCGAGCTGGAATCCTTTCGTTTTGATCAACCGGACGGTGCCGGCGGCGGCGTCCACCTTGATCAACGGATTATGCCCGGCCGAGGCGAAGGTGAAATGCCCGGACCGCTGGTCCAGGATGCCGTAAAACATGGTCACGAACATCCCCTCCTTGATGCTGGGCAGCAACTCGCGATTGACGGCGGCCAGCAACTGGGACGGTTTCAGGGAAGGACGGGCCAATCGGCGAACGATATCTCTGGTCAGCAGCATGACCAGCATCCCAGGCAGCGATTTGCCCGACACGTCGGCAATCAGCCAGCCGAGCTGATGGTCATCCAGCGGCAGGAAGTCATAATAATCGCCGCCGACCTCTCGGGCGCTGCGATAGGCCCCGCCGAACTGGAATGGCCCGGCCTGGGGATATTCTCTGGGCAGAATATTGGCCTGAATCTCGCGGGCGATTTCCAGCTCCCGGGCAACGCGTTCCCGTTCGATCTGTTGCCGCTGGGCGACGGTCAACTTGCCGCCCATGACCCGCAGCGTCTCGGCCAGGTAGCCGAATTCATTGCGGCTGGTAATCGGGATATCGAAGACCGGCTCATCCAGCCGGACGGTCTTGAGCGCATCGACGATCAGCCCGAAAGGACGCAGCCGGCGATGCAGAACGACCATCGTGATCGGAATACCCAGCAGGATCATGACCGCCGTGATGGCGGTCACGGTGACGATGGATGTCGTGCGCGCGCGGGTGATTTGACGCGTGGAGGCGGCCACCGCCAGCGTCCCCAGCGGCACGTCTTGCTCGACGATCGGGATGGTAATCGTCAGCGAGTCGCCGACAATGGCCAGCTGTTCATCGCTTCGCAGCGACCGAAGATACTGCGTCGGCCCGACGGCGGTCAGGCGTTGCCCGGACATCACCTGTTTGATATCGGTGTGGGATAGGAACCGCCCCTGATTGTCGGCGATACCCACCCAGTGGATGTCGGCGTTGTCCGCGGCCAGCCGCGTGCAGAGGTTGCTGAGCATCAAAACATCGGGCGATTCGGCGGAGATGATATGTTTTCCGGCCGATGAGGCATAGGATCGGGCTTGCGCCAGAAGCGTCTCCACCACCCCCTCGGTCACGCTGGACACATATTGTCTGGTCACGACGGTCCCCGTCACGGCCATGAGCAGCAGAATGACGCCCCCCACATACAGCGAAAATTCCCTCCGGATGGAGGTGCGGAACTGTTCGGCCCGGGGCCATTGGTCGGCCCGGTCGACCGGTTTATCGTGCGTCATACGACATCGCCTTCAGTTTCTGGATTTCGTTTTCCGTCCGCTTGACATAGGCGGCGATTTCGGCGTTTCCGGGCGCCAGGGCGGCCGCCTTCCGCCAGGCCTCGAGCGCTTCGGGCAGACGGTTCTGGCCGTACAGTTCGACACCAAGGAATTTGTAGGAGTTGACCAGGTATTCACGCACACTCTGATACCCGGGGGCCAGACGTTCGACCGTTTCCCATCCGGCCACGGCGGCAGGCAGGTCGCCCCGGGTGAACGCCGCTTGCGCCTGACGATAGGCGGCGTCGACTTCCTTCTGCAATTCATGGCTGAGGGGCATTGCTTTGGCGGCCACCACCGTCGGCATTGCCGGGGCGGACGGCCGTTGATACCTTTCCCGCAACTCCAGACACCCTTGATGGTTCGGGAACAGCCGCAGCGCGGAATCGACGGCCGCCAGAGCCGCCGCATAATTTCCCCGCTCGTACGCCTGGGCCGCCCTCTCCCGCCAGGAGTCGAACCGGACCTTTTTGATCGCCGCGGCCACCAGAGGATTATCCGGGGCCATCTCCTCCAGTGTGCGCACCATCACCTGCGCTTCCGACAGACGGCCATAGGCCAGAAGCGAATCGACCGCTCCGAGTTGTGTTTGGATGAGCAGGTCGCGTTGGCTTTCCTGCTCGAGGCCTTTCTCGGCTTGGACGATCAGGTCGGCCGCCGGGGCGTTGGCCGAATCGATCCCCTGCGCCAGACGGGCAAAATACTGTCCGCCGACATAATCGCCGGCAGCGATTCGGGCCTGAGCCGAATCCACATACTGCCGAAGTTGCACCTCACGAACCTGCCGGTCCAGCCGGGCCCGGGTATCCCGTACGAGGTTGTCGATAGCTGTCGTGTCGATACCGGCGCCGCGGGCCACAAACAGCGCCCGGTCGAAGCTTTCCACCGCCGCTGACAACTGGCCGCCGTCGAGCTGTTGCCTGCCCCGGACAATCATATCGTCGACCAACTCCCGGTTCTGTTTCTGTAATTGCCCGGCCATGGCCTCATTGAACGCCTGCTCCCGCTTCTCGGCCCGCAGGCGGCGCCGCTCGCTGACCGGCGCGCCGAAATTCGTGGTCAGGGTAAACAGATGCAGGCTGCCCAGATCGCGCTCGACCAGGGCATAGTCGAAGCCGATTCCGCCGTAGCTGATTCCGGCGCCGACGGCCGCGTTGCCATCGCGCCACCCGCCGCGAAGTTGCAGCAGGCCGGAAAAATCATACTCCAATCCCCCGGCCGGTTCCGGGTCGCCGTCTTCGGTCTTCACGGCGTCGGCGGAAATCAAAATCGTATGTCGTCCGGATGATTCCGGATGCAGCGTCACGGTCACGCCGGAATGCAACTCGAAGGGATACGCTACGGCGTCATCCGCCAGTTTCATTTCGGGACGGAGGATGTTGCGGGCGTTGACCGCGACATCGAGAGATGAAAACGGTCCCGATCCGAGGGAAAACCGTCGACCGACCGACAGCATCAAGCCGGGCGACGACGAGGCGCTGTACTCGGCCAGAGAATGCTGTTCGACCGTCAATGACAGGCCCAGATCGTATCGATCGAAGGACCGGCCGTACGCCAGATAGAAGGCCAGCCGGTCATCGCTGAAATCGCCGACCAGCATGTTCGATTCGTCCCGCCCCTCGATGCCGTCGATGCCCAGACGGAAGACACCGCAACCGAGAGTTCCCCAATCCAGCGTCGGCACGGCCAATCCGAGGTACTGATAGGCGACATCCCCTTCGAACAGACGGCAGTGAAAACCGCTGACGCCGATCTGTTCCACCGTGGCCAGCCGGGAGGGATTCCAGTACGGAGCGGTGGGGCCATCGCAGAGGCTGATGGTGGATCCGGCCAGCGCCAGTTCCCGGGCCCCGGCGCCGAAGGCGAATGGCGACCGGGTCCCGGCATCATCGGCCCCCGTCGCCGTCGCCGCCAGAATCAGCAGGCAACAGACTGGTATCAATGCCCGTCTCATCGAATCACCGCCACTTTTCGTTTAAAGCTTTCCGTCTTGCCCGAGGCATAATGCGCCGTTATGCGGCAGAAATACGTTCCCGAAACAACCTCCCGTCCGCCGTCGTTAAGACCGTTCCAGCAATCGACCTGATGCGAACCGCCGGCGCGGATCGCCTGCGCGGCGATGGTCTTGACCAGTTCGCCGGTGATGGAGAAGATGGCGATATCCACCCGCGCCTCCTCCGGTAGCACGTACCCGATGGTCGTAATCTGACCGCGCGACGGGAAGAACGGATTGGGGTAATTGGTAAACGATTCCTCCAGGCCGACGGCCGCCACCGCCACCTCCGCTCCCGTCAGAGGATACAGCAGCGCGGTGGCCAGCGGATAGAGCGGGGTCAGGAGATTGCCGTCCATCATCTCCAAAAATGTCGAATCCGCGAACTGAACACAGTAATTCCCTTCCGGAGCCGAGGCGCGGATATCGGCGGCCAGAGTCATCGTCCGGACGCTTCCCTGCAGGAGGCGGACATCTGACGCGGTCACAAGGTCGATCCCCTCAGCCGCCAGAATCGTATCGGCCGCGATGACCTGACCATCCAGGAACAGGCGGAGGGCGCCGAATACCTCCGCGGCGGCGACAGGGACGGTCCCGGATTCGGTACGCCGAAGCACCTGCCCCTGCAAGCCCTGGACGGCAATCTCTCCCTGCAGCGACACCCCCTGATAGTCAAGGACGGCCTGGAACAGGGCGACGGCGGTGTCTCCGGGGAAGGACAGGGCCGTCGGCAGCGGGACCGACGTGAACATCGGCCGCCCGGCGGCCAAAAAGATGCGGGCCGCGGACGAGATCACCGGGAAAGTGAACGGGCAGCCGACGGAGGGGATTTGTCCGGTCGGCCGACCGTCGGAATAGTCGTACACTTCTATCCTGCTCTCATCCGGTATCATCAAACGGAAA
>JAAZOE010000188.1 GCA_012797915.1 Candidatus Zixiibacteriota bacterium
TAATGGTCGGGATGTTGGTCGATATCCTGATTCAGGCGGGTATACAGGTTCGCCCGGCTGGCTTTGGCAAAAGACCCGCTGGTCCAGATTTCGGCGTGGCTGGCGTCGGCCGCGGCCAGTGCCTGGTAAAACGCCGCCAACTCTTCCTCGAAAGAACCAAGAACGGTGACGGTGGCGGTGATGGGGTTCTCGACCGTGGAAATCATCAATCCCTGTGTCGGCATCCCGCCCGAAAACCTTGTCACTTTCCTGTCCTTTTATTGTCATTCTCCCGCCGACTCCTCAAATTGACCAAAATCTTCGCAGTATGGGCGGATGGCTATATTTCCGCCCATCTGAAATCCATGAGATGTTTATTGCGCCTCCCGTTGGAATACGCTTATATTTTCAATGACTTCCGGACGTATCGCCTATGGACGAAACTACCGAGGCAGGATAGCGCCGGAAAAGGGGAGATGTCGCCATGAATATCGCTCGAAACATAACTGCAAGGGCAACGCGGGCAGCCGGGAATTTCGCGCGCAAGCTCATCGGCGAGATGTTCTTGGCCGTCATGCTTCTCTGTCTGACGGCGTCGGTCCTCGCCGAGGGAGTCGCCCGGGTCCGGGTCGATATGGCCATCGGCCCGATCAGCGTCAAGGTCATTGACCAGGCGGTCGACCGGGCGTCCGAAGAAGGACGCGATCTGCTGATTATCCAGATGGATACCCCCGGCGGGCTTGACCAGTCGATGCGGGCCACCTGCCGGAAACTGCTCAACAGCGATCTCCCGACTATCGTCTATGTCGCTCCGCCTGGCGCCCGCGCCGCCTCGGCCGGGCTGTTCATCGCCTATGCCGCAAATCTGATCGCCATGGCCCCGGGAACCAACATCGGCGCCGCCCACGTGGTCAATATGGGCGGCAAGATGGACTCGGTCATGACCGATAAGGTCCAGAATGATGCCGCCGCCTATATCACCTCCATCGCCAAAAAACGGGGTCGCAACGTCGACTGGGCCCGCCGGGCCGTCCTCGAAAGCGTCTCCATCGATGCCCAGGCGGCACTCGATTCCGGCGTCATCAATATTCTGGCCAAGGACATGGATGACCTGCTGGCCCAACTCGAGGGAAAAGTCGTGGATCTGCCTGCCGGGCCGGATACCCTCCATGTCGCCGGCAAGGAAGTGGTCGAGTACGCCCTCAGTTTCAAGGACCGTTTCCTGAAGATCATCACCGATCCGACCATCGCCTTCATTCTCTTCAACCTGGGGTGGCTGGGGCTGATGGTTGAACTGTATAATCCGGGAGCGATTCTGCCCGGCGTGGTGGGGGTCATCAGCCTCATCATGGCCTTCTTCGCCTTCCAGCAACTGCCCATCAACTACGCCGGTCTGGGGCTCATCATCTTTGCGGTTATCCTGTTTATATTGGAGATAAAGATCGTCAGCCATGGCATCCTGGCGGTCGGAGGGGTTTTGTCTATGCTTATGGGGTCGCTGCTGCTCATCGACTCGCCCGCACCGTACCTGCAGATTTCCCTGACGGTGATCGTCACCACCGTTTTGGTCGTCTCGGCCTTCTTCCTCTTCGTGGTCAGCTTTGCGGTCAAGGCGCATCGCCGCAAGGTGACCACCGGGATGGAGGGAATGGTCGGCCAGGAAGGGGAGATGCGCACCGCGGAATCGGCCTTCGTGGCCGGAGAACTGTGGCGGGTGGTCTGCGATACGCCGCTGGCGGTCGGAGACAAGGTGAAGGTGCTGGCCGTGGATAACATGCGCCTGAAGGTGGAAAAGATAGGAGGTCGCTCATGAATATTATGAGTTCCGGTTTGCTGACGATCATCTTTGTCGTCATCCTGATTATCGCCTATGCCATCCGCATCCTGCGGGAATACGAGCGGGGCGTCATCTTCCGGCTGGGCCGACTGGTCGGCGCCAAAGGCCCGGGGCTGATTCTGCTCATCCCGGTTATCGACAAGATGGTCAAAGTCTCCCTGCGCGTGGTGACCATGGACGTCCCCGAGCAGGATGTCATCACCAGCGACAACGTCACGGTGCGGGTCAACGCCGTGGTCTATTTCCGGGTGATGGACCCGGTCAAGGCGATCATCGCGGTCGAGGATTTTCTCTACGCCACCTCGATGATCTCGCAGACCACCCTGCGGGCGGTGCTGGGACAGGTGGAATTGGATTCCCTGTTGTCCGAACGGGACAAGCTCAACGACAAACTCCAGAAGATCATCGACGAGGACACCGAACCGTGGGGGATCAAGGTCACCAAGGTCGAGGTGAAGAACGTCGATCTGCCGCAGGAGATGCAGCGTGCGATCGCCCGTCAGGCCGAGGCCGAACGCGAGCGGCGGGCCAAGGTGATTCACGCCGAGGGCGAACTGCAGGCGGCCGAACGGCTGCGGCAGGCCGCGGACGAGATTTCGAAACAGCCGACGGCGTTGCAACTGCGATTTTTGCAGACGTTGACCGAGA
>JAAZOE010000189.1 GCA_012797915.1 Candidatus Zixiibacteriota bacterium
AGCTAAGAAGACCCCTGGATCGGAAAGGGGGTAGCTGTCGGCCCGCGGCCGGACTGGGTCAACGAGCCCGCCGGTGAAGATCGCTTGACAGTATGGGCCGGAAGCGTATATTGTCAGTAAGGATGTAACCATCTCTTGCCTCATGAGTCTCACCGCCGGCAAGAAGGGAATACCAGCCGATCGGTACATGGCTGAACCGCCGGTTTCGGGCGGTGAAGGTTCTTTTCCTGTTTGTGCTTGTGGCTTTCCCTGGTTCTGCCGATAACCGGACTATGCCCCGGCGAACGCCGCCATTCGGCCACGGGCCGGCGACGTCGTCGTGGAACCGCGGAGGGCGCCGGCATCGTCCTTCGGGTCCCGGCTCCGCACGATGGCGGGGCGGCCGGATCGGCCGAACGGGAAGAGGTTGTATGAAACATCATCAACGCAGCTGGAGGAAGATATGACATATGTCAGAAAGTTGATGATCGGGAGTCTGGCGGTAATCGTCCTGGCGGTCTTTACCGCCGCGGCCATCGCCGCCCCGGTCAACAGCGTTGCCACCAAATCCTCACCCGCCCCAACGGCCGGCCAGACGGCCAAATCCAAAACCCTCAAACTGGGACCGGCGCAGGCGACCAAGATCGCCGAACAGCCCCAGGAACTGACGATGCCGGGAGAAATCGTCCCGCCCACGTATATCGTCTCCCCGATGCGCGGCGCCCAGGACCTGCACCTGCAGGGAGGCGAGGATATCTCCACCGCCACGGTCATCTCGGCGATGCCGTTCACCGATACGGGGACGACAACCGGCATGGCCGACGATTACCAGGAATCCTGCGACGGGGAACAGAAGGCGTTGCCGGACGTCGTCTATTCCTACACGCCGACTCAAAACGAACTGGTCGATATCGTGACTTGCGCTTCGTCCTATTGGACCCGGTTGTGGGTCTATCGGACCAATGCCGACACGCTGGTGGCCTGCAACCGGCTCCACGCCAACTGCAGCACGCCCCCGCGGGCGGCCTTGTACGAGGTGCCGATGGATGCCGGGATGACCTATTATATCGTCATCGACGGCGATAACACGATCGCTCCGGGATACGGCGATTATACCATGGCCTGCACTGCCACCGTGGTCGTGACGGCGACCGATTCCACGTTCATCCATCCGGCCATCGCCGACGCCGGCAACGGCGCGATGATGCTGGCCTACGAGAACGCTTACACGTTCAGCAACGACAGCACCGACAACTATATCCTCTGGGCCGGTTCCGGCGACGACGGCACGACCTTCCCCTCGGCCGCGGCCTGGAATATCAAAAGCACCTATCCCTCGCTCGAATCCTGGGGGGACGGGTCGTTCTTCTACGGCACCCTGGTTCCGGATTCCACCGTGTTCAACGGCGGCCGGACTTATATCGCCGAGTTTGACAACGTTCTGGCCTCGACCAACTGGTCGCTGATGTCCTGGGCCTGGAACACCAACGGCTGGAAAAACACCAAGATGACCGCCCTGGCCGCCGACGACGGCTTGGCCGCCTGGCAGTGGGGCATATTGTCGATGGTTTCCAGCACCACGTACGGCAGCGGTGTGAACAGCGGTCCGTTTGTCTCCTATCCGACCACCGAAGCCGGCAACGCGACCATCAGCTGGTATTATCTGGACGGCTGCGCCACGACCGACATCGACATTGACCCGATCACGCAGAAATCGTACGCCGTGTATGATTTCCTGGATGACTCCCTCGAGACCTGGATGCTGTTCATCCGCCAGGATTTCATGTCGGTTCTGCCGCACCCGGCCTCCAACGGCTATGTGTTCGACGGCGGCGACAGCGCCATCCACGTGCAGTTCCCGGCGGTGGCGGTGTATGACAGCCACCTCGTCGTGGTTTCCGAATACTGGGACGAAACGGCCGGGACCGACCGGGATATCATCTGCTGGTACAGCGATGACTCCGCCCTGACGGTCATGGACCAGAGCGTGGTCGTGGCCACCACCGACAGCGAGCGGTATCCCAAGCTGGCTCATGTCAGCGGAACGACCTTCCTGTGCGCCTTCTGGCGGGCGGACACGCTGTTCCAAAGCGTTTCCTATGATGCCGGCGCCACCTGGCGGGCGGCGGTACCGGTCAGCGCGAGCACCGATCTGGTCCCCGCCGAGTATCGCACGGCCGATGTGGCCGAAGCGGCCGCCAAGCTGGCCTGGGAATACCGGACGGCCGGCAGTCCCGATACGACCACCTACATTCATTTCGGGACCACCACGATCATCCCCGATACCGACGGCGATGCCATTCCCGATACCGAAGATAACTGCCCGGCGGTATCCAATAACGAGCAACTCGATGCCGATACCGACGGGTACGGCGACGTCTGCGACAACTGCCCGGCGGTCATCAACACCGATCAGGCCGACGCCGACGGCGACGGCGACGGCGATGTCTGCGACAACTGCCCCAGCGTGGCCAATGCCGATCAGTTGGATAACGACAGCGACGGTCTGGGTAATGCCTGTGACAATTGCGATGATGTCGCCAACCCCGGGCAGGAGGACGGCGATGTCGACGGTGTCGGCGACGTTTGCGACAACTGCCCCGATGTGGCCAACCCGACGCAGGCCGACGGCGACGGCAACGGCGTCGGCGACGCCTGCGATTACATCTGCGGCGACGTCAACGACGACGGGAACGTCAACGTCGGCGATGCGGTCTATCTGATCAACTGGATTTTCCGCGGTGGGCCGCCGCCCGCGAGCCTCGATGCCGCCGATGCCAACAACGACGGCGCGAACAACGTCGGCGATGCCGTGTATCTCGTCAATTAGATCTTCCGCAGCGGTCCGCCGCCGGTCTGTTTCCCGTAATCGGACGCAGACAGATCATATGAAAAAGGCCCCCTTTCGGGGGCCTTTTTTCTACCGTCGGACGGGGGTGTTATTGCCCTTTGATAACCTTTAACAATTCCACTTCGAACATGAGGGTGGAATTCGAGGGGATGACCCCGCCGACCGCCCGCTGACCATAGGCTAGGGCCGGCGGGATAACCAACTCCCGCTTGCCGCCGACTTTCATGCCGGCGACACCCTCGTCCCAGCCCTTGATGACTTTGCCGGCCCCGAGCTTGAACGCGAAGGGGGTCCCCCGATCAAGGGAACTGTCGAATTTGTTTCCCTTCTTCCCGTTTTGCCACAACCAACCGGTGTAATGGACCTCCACCTGATCTCCGGGGGAAGCTGTCTCGCCGGTGCCGACCGCGATGTCGGTCATCTGCAATCCTGACTTGCTCGTCTGCATCTTGGTTTCGGTTCCTTTCCCAGCGCCGGCCTTGACTCCCTCGGCTGATTTTTGTCCGGTTTCCTTCTTTACCTGCCCGGGCGCTCCCGGCGCGCCTTTCTGTTCTCCCTTGGTTGAATCACCGAGCGTCTTCTTGACCTGACCCGGGGCATCGGCCGGGACAGTCCCCTCGCCCTTGACCGTATCGGCGACGGTTTGTTTCACCTCGGCCGGCATTTCCGATTTGGCTTTGGTCTCCGCCTTGATGGAATCGTAGACCTTCTGCTGGGCCTCTTCCGCTTGTTCGCGTTTGGCCTTTCCCTCGGCCTTGGCCGTATCGCCGACCGCTTTCTGGATTTGTCCCTGCGGGTCCGGTTTGGCGGTCGTATCGACTTTGGTCGAATCATCGGCCATGACGGTCATCGAGAAGAAAAGCATCATGGCCAGAGTTAACGCTGTTTTCCACATGCCACTGACTCCTTCGCCTGGAAATTCCGCTGATTTCTATTTCGTTATCTCTTTTCCCACTCCCATAGCGGCACAAGGTCTTGGTACATTTTCCCCGCGCCGTGGTTCCAAATCAGGATCAACATCAAGAATAATATGTCATTTCGCAAGGGGACAGGAAAAAACAGCTCCGTTTGCACAAAAATTGTGCAGACGCAGAGAAACATCCCTCTTTGAGGGGGCGTAGATTCATATTGAATACTTATGGTTGTCCCATGTCGGTTGGTATAGCTGGAAGGCCGCAATGTCGAAAACAATCACCGTGATTATCATTTCTATTTCGATTCTCGCTGCGGCCGGGGTCGGTTGGGCGGTGCTATCCGATTCCGGGGGATATGTTGGTGAGGTGTCGGACCATTTCGACGGCCGCCGCTTTTTCAATCCCGAACCGGATCACTCCTTCGCCGACATGATTACGTGGCTCTGGCAGATGATACCGGTCGAGTGGCCGACCTGGGTCGATGATCCTCCTCAGCCGAAACCGCCCGACCGGATATCCGGAAAAAGTCTGCGGGTCACGTATGTCAACCAGGCGACTTTCCTCATTCAAACCGGCGGCCTGAATATCCTGACCGACCCGATCTGGTCGGATCGGGCCGGTCCGGTGACCTGGGCCGGCACGAAGCGGGTTCGCGCGCCGGGAATCGCCTTGGGTGATGTGCCGGCCATCGATGTTATTCTTATCAGCCACAACCATTATGACCATCTCGATCTGCCGACGTTGAGACTGCTGGCGCGACGGGATCACCCGAGGATTCTGGTCGGCCTGGGGGTGGGGCGATTGCTGAATGAGGAGGGGATGGCCGGTGTCACCGAGTTGGATTGGTGGGATGAAACGGTCGTTTCCTCCGCCGGAATCCGGATTGTATTTGTCCCTGCCCGCCATACCTCCGGGCGGTCGATCGGGGATGGGGACCGTACGCTTTGGGGTGGATTTGTCATCGATGGGCCGGGCGGAAGGATTTACTTCGCCGGCGATACGGGGTACGGGAAGTTTCTCCAGGCGATCAAGGAGCGTTTCGACGGTTTCCGTTTGGCCATCCTGCCGGTCGGCAATTACGAAAAGCGCTGGTTCATGAAGGGCCAGCATATGAATCCCGATGATGCCGTCGCCGTGCACCGGTTGCTGAATGTGCAGGGGAGCGTCGGCATGCACTATGCCACTTTTCGGGAGCATCCGGAACAAAGCATCCATGCGCACGAAAAGGATCTGGCCGCCGCCCTGCATCGATACGGCGTCGAGGCCTCCGCTTTCCGGTTGCTGGGATTCGGTGAAGGCTTACTGGTCGGCGAGTAAGCCAACCGGCCCGGCCGGTCGATTCCGGTTGCCCTCGATCCGGATTGTCCTTACCATGCCTTCACCAACTGACATCGCAATTTCCAAAGGTGCGGGGTTCGGGGTATGGGCAGGCGGATGATCGACGAGGGGATCGGCTGGTATGGGATGGTGGCGCTTCTGGCGGCGTTCGCTCTCAACAGTTTCGGCATCATCGGAGCCGAATCCCTGATTTATCTGATGATGAACCTGACCGGGGCGTTGGGAATCGCCTATATTTCGTTCAAGAAGAAAGCCTATCAACCGGGCATCCTTGACGCCGTTTGGGCCGCCATCGCCCTGGTGAATATCATCGGGATTTCCTTCTAAGCGAAAGTCTCCATGCAGGCCCGGGTCAGGTCCGGCCGCATCGGCGATGCGTCCGGTTCTTGTCGGGGCCGGTAAGTAATTATCGTCCATAGGGGAACCTGGTTCCGGCCGTTCCGGCCGAACCCCCCGGCGGGAAGCCGTCAGGAAACCGTTTGCCAAATGGGACGCGGTCGGTATATTATGGCCTGCGGCGGCAATAACGACGTTGGCCGCAAACGGTTCGAAACCACACACTGCGGGAGGAACGATTTGTGAACTTCATCAAAGCGTATTTTCTCGATTTCAAGGTCCTGAAGGATTGCCGCAAGGAATACTGGACCATCCAGGTGATCAATCTGCTGGATTGCCTCGCCTATTTCTCCTTCCTGAACATCGCCGTGGTTTTCCTCTCGCAGACCCTGGGATTCTCCGACGTTCGCGCCGGGTATGCTTTCACCGTCTTTACGACCACCGTCACCCTGATGCTCTTCTTCTCCGGTTTTATCACCGACTCGCTGGGCATCAAGAAATCGCTCTATCTGGCCATGGCGCTCCTGCTCATCTCCCGCGGCGGGATCGCCCTGTGCGGGTTCTTCCCCGACCTGCCGTATCGCCAGACGTTGATCTGGCCGTTGTTCCTGCTGTTGGCTCCCGGGACGGCCATGGTTCAGACCGTCTTTCAGGCGGCCATCCGTCGCTATACCAGCGGCCGGGCGCGCAGCGCCGGCTTCAGCCTCTGGTACCTGGTTATGAACATCGGCGCCGCCCTCGGCGGCCTGTCCATCGATTTCGTCCGTTTGACCATGAAACTGGATAACACCTGGATTGTCAATATCGGCGTCACTACCGCCGTCTTGTGCACCATTCTCACCCTTCTTTTCATCCGCAGTGAGCTCCAGGTGTATGCCGCCGATGAAAAACCGACTGAGGAAGAGACCAAACCCAAAGAGCGGAAATTGCCCTGGCAGATTCTGAGCGAAGTCGTCTCCCAGAGCGCCTTCTGGCGGTTCCTCGTGCTGGTCAGCTGCCTGATCTGGGTCCGGGCCATCTTCCTGTATATGGCATTACTGCAGCCGAAATACTGGCTGCGGGTCATCGGAGACAACGCCCCGATGGGTCTCTTCCAGGCGATCAACCCGATCCTGATCGTCGCGGGGTTGATTCTCTTCATTCCGATCGCCAACAAATTCAACATCTACAAGATGCTGGTCTTCGGCGGGTTCATTTCTTCCCTCTCGCTGATCGCCTTGGTGCTGCCGTGGCAATGGTTCGGCACCGATATGGCGACGGGCTATACGACCATGACCGTTATCCAGCTCATCATCCTTTCCATCGGTGAAATCATCTGGTCGCCCAAACTGCAGGAATATACCGCCGCCGTCGCGCCGCCGGGACAGGAGGGATCGTATCTGGGCATGTCGCTGCTGCCCTATTTCCTGGCCAAGACCTTCATCAGCCTCATATCCGGGCATATGCTGCTGCGGTTCTGTCCCGAGGGAATCGCTCCCGAAATCGCGGCCGGCACGCTCCCCTTCTGGCGCACCCCCGAAGCGATGTGGTTGATTCTCAGCGGTCTCGCTTTCCTGGGGTTGGCCGTTGCCTTTACCTTCAAGAAATGGCTGACCAAAGGCGTGAATCTGGATCCGATTCAGCACGCGGCGAGCCATTAGACGATAGGCAAGTTATCGCACACAAAAAGCCCCGGCGTCCCACGCCGGGGCTTTTGTTTATCCCCCGAAATCGCAACCCGGTTTGATGGCCGGATCCCACTTATCCCAAGCCGATTCCCCCGGGACTTCCTGCGGCGACTGCCCGTCGGCGCTCTGCGGGGCCGGAAGGCCAGCGAGGCCGGGAAGAGGTGAATGCCGCCGAACGAAATCTCTTGCGAAATGACGGGAAAATGGTATCATTAAACGGGGAATACTCCGGGCGGCCATTCACAGGCCCGCCCGGAGGCGCAACGAAGCTTGTCACCGACATCTTAATCTCTTTCAGAGGGAGGCCATACGACTCCCGCCTCTACCGACCGTAAAATCAACGGCCTGCTCTGTGCCGTATTCTTCGCCTCCGGCTTATCGGGCCTCGTCTATGAGGTCGTCTGGGTCAGGATGCTCAATCTGATCCTGGGCTCCACCACCTATGCCGTGACGCTGGTTCTGATCGCCTTCATGGCCGGGCTGGCTCTGGGCAGCTATCTGGCCGGCCGATTAATCGACAAATCCGAGGCGGCCCTGAACGTATATGCCCTGCTGGAGGCCGGCGTCGGGCTGTTCGCCCTGCTTTCGCCGGTCTTGCTTGGGCTGATTACCCCGCTCTACGTCTGGCTCTGGGCCGGGTTGGAGCACTCGCCGCAGCTGCTGTATCTGACCCGCCTTTTCCTCGCCTTCGTCGTCCTGGTGATACCGACCTCGTTGATGGGTGCGACCCTGCCGGTGCTGAGCAAGTTCGTTATCCGGTCCAGATCGGCGCTGGGAACAGGCCTTGGTTCCCTCTATGGATATAACACGCTGGGGGCCACCTTGGGCTGTTTTCTGACCGGCTTCGTCTTCATGCAATACTTGGGAATCACGTTGACGATTGTCGTCGCCGCCATCTTGAATATCGGCATCGCCCTGATCGCTTTCCGGCTCGGGCGACAGCCGCTGCCGGTCCTGCCGCAGCCACCCGTCCGGCCGGAGACGGCGCAGTCGTCCAAAAAACCGTCCCGTCCGCCGACGACAGCGGCGGAGCCGCGGTACGGTCGACCGGTGTTGCGGTTGGTCCTGGTGATGTTCGGCCTGTCCGGTTTCGTCTCCCTCGGTTATGAGGTGCTGTGGACCAAGGCGGTTTCGTTCTTTGCCGGCAACACCAGCTATGCCTTCAGCACCATGTTGACGACCTTTCTGGCGGGAATCGGCGCGGGGAGTCTGGCGGCGTCCCGATTCAGCGACCGGCTGAAGCGTCCGCTGCTGAGTTTCGGACTGGCAGAGATGTTGATCGGTCTCTGCGCGATCGCAACCATTCCTCTGTTCGCCCGGTTGTTCTATGTTTTCCGGCCCGAAATCTACGGCGAGAATACGGCGACGCCGGTGTGGATGAAATTCCTCTTTTCCTTTCTGACCATGTTCCTTCCGACCCTGTTGATGGGGGCGGTCTTTCCCCTGGTGGGGCGGATCTATACCCATAGTCTGAACAGGATCGGAAGCAGCGTGGGCCTGCTGTATTCCGTGAACACGATCGGTTCGATCCTCGGTTCCGCCGCGGCCGGATTTCTGTTGGTGCCCCTCCTGGGAATCCGGAACGGCATCCTGGCGCTGGCTCTGCTGCAAATCGCCATGGGCGCCATCGTTGTTTTGGCCGGTCGGGAGGTTCGATCGGTCCGCAGGTACTCGCTGGCGGCGGCGGGGGCGGCGACAACCATGGTCGTCATCATGCTCCTGCCCGGCGGGGGACGGATGTTTTCCAGCGCGCATCGGCCGCATATGCCCGAGGGCACGCCGTTGTATTATCGGGAGGGGGTCTGCAATACGGTTGAGGTCATTCAGGAGTCCCAAGGCAACCGGTTTCTGATCCTCGACGGGGGGGTGAAC
>JAAZOE010000190.1 GCA_012797915.1 Candidatus Zixiibacteriota bacterium
ATTTCCAGCAGCGATGTCTCGGCGCTTACCAACAACCATAAATGGCTGCTGGAAATCGGCAATTGCTGTTTGTCCAATACTTATGGGGCGGATTACTCCACGCCCTGCTTCGGAGAAACCTGGCTGCAGGCGCCGAACAAAGGCGGCATCGGGGCCATCGGCGGCTCCAACTCCACCTACTGGGACGAAGACTACTGGTGGGGAGTCGGCAACGGTCCGATTATCGGTTCCGGCCCGACCTACGAACAAACCGGCCTGGGAGCCTATGACGGCCTGTTCCACGATCACGGCGAGGCGACCAGCGACTATTACGTAGCCAACGACGCCATCATCTATTGCGGCAACCTAGCCGTCACCGAAGCCGGCAGCAGCCTCACCGAATACTACTGGGAAATCTACTGCCTCATGGGCGATCCTTCCCTCATGACCTATCTCGGCGTGCCGTCCGTCAACTCCGTGTCCTATCCGGCCACGCAGATTCTGTCCGAACCTTCGATCACGGTTTCCGCCGTTCCCGGATCGTATGTCGGTATTTCCATGAACGGCGTCCTGCACGGGCAGGCGCAAATCGGGCTGACCGGAACCGAAACCATCTCCCTGACGCCGTTTGCCAGCCCCGGTCTGGCCGATATCGTCATCACCGCCCAGAACCGTCAACCCGTCATCGCCACGATTCAGGTCATTACGCCGGATGGTCCGTACGTCATCTACGACGGCAGTGACCTCAACGACGATGCCGGCGGCAATGGCAACGGCCTGCTGGACTTTGGGGAAAACCTGACCATCGACATGCAAACCAAAAACGTCGGTCCGGATGAAGCGGTCGGCGTCACCGGCCAATTGACCTCCGCCGACGCCTACGTGACCATCACCGACGATCTGGCCGATTTCGGAACAATCCCGGGAAATAACGGCACCTCCGAAGTAATCGACGCCTATGCCTTCAAGGTGCAGTCCTCGGTCCCCGACGGCCACATTATTCCCTTTTCGGTGGCCCTGACCGATGCCAACGACAGCACCTGGACCAGCAATTTCACGATGGTGGCCCACGCCCCGGAACTGGAATTTATCACCGCCGTGGTCAGCGACATTACCGGCAACAACAACGGCATCCTCGATCCGGGCGAAACGGTCTCAGTGATGATCACGCTCAAGAACAACGGCTCCGGCGAAGCCAACGAGGTGGCCGGTATTCTGCTTGAGGATGATGCCTACGTCTCGATCGGCGACGAGAGCGGGTCCTTCGGCACCCTGGCCGGCGACGGTGGAACGGCCGACAACGGTAGCGATGATTTCATGGTCACGGCGGAGGCCTCCTGCCCGCGCGGCCATCAGGTCAATTTCACGGTGGCGGTCACCGCCGCCCGCGACTACAGCACGACGGTCGCCTTCAGCTTGGTGGTCGGTGACCGGGTGCCGTTCTTCACCGACGACTTCTCCTTCAATCAGGGCTGGACCGGGATCGGCGGCCCCGGCGAATGGACGATCGGCGCGGCCACCGGCGGCGCCGGCAACGACAGCTACGGCGGTCCGGACCCGGCCACCGATCACACGCCCACCGGCGACAACGGGGTGTTAGGCAACGATCTGACCTCCGGCACCGGCGGCGATTATTCCTCCTCCCTGACCACGACCTACTGGGTAACCTCGCCGATCATCGACTGCTCCGATTTCAACGGCGTCACCCTGAGTTTCTGGCGCTGGCTGGGGACCGAAAAGAACAGCTATGACCATGTCTATGTGCAGGCTTACAACGGTGCCTCGTGGGTGACGGTGTATGAAAACGGCGGCAGCGATATCGATGAAAGCTCCTGGAGCCTGCAGGAGTACGATGTCTCGGCCATCGCCGACAGTAGCGCCGTCTTCCAGATTCGGTATGGTATCGGAACAACCGACGGCTCCTACAACTTCTGCGGCTGGAACATCGACGATCTGGCGCTGAAGGGATACGGTGAGCTCAGTTCCGGCCAGATCGCCCTGCTCGACGAGGAAGTGGCCGACAGCCTGATTCCCGGCGACACGGTCACGGCGCTGATCCGCGTGACGAATCTGGGCGGCACCGGATCCCTGCGGGTTCGGTTTGCCCCCACCGTGGCCTGGATGACCTGCAATGCAGAGGCTCAATATATCGAGATCGGCGACACGTTGGTCTTCCCGGTGGCGATCAATTCGGCTGGTTTGACGGCGGGCGATTATGTCGGCGGCGTGGCCGTGGCCTGTAATGATCCGATTCACCCCTACGATACGGTGGCTGTGTTCCTGCATCTGTACGCGCCGGTGATGACCGTGGCCGCCGATTCGATCGCGGTGACGGTTTCCAGCGGAGAAACGGCCTCCACGCCGATCATGATCACCAATTCCGGTCCCGGACGATTGACCTATGCGGTGGCCTGCCGGATGTTTGACGGCGCCAAGGGGACGGCCCTGCCCGCCCCAACACCGGCGGGGACGCGCCCGGCGGACGGCGACAAATCCGAGGCGACCGAACCGTATTTCAACGATCCGGTCAAAGGGGTCGGCGGTCCGGATCTGTTCGGATACGGATGGGTGGATTCTGATGAACCGGGCGGCCCGGTGTATTCCTGGATCGACATCTCCGGCGTGGGGACGGCGGTGACGCTGATCGACGACACGGCCATGGGTCCGTTCCCGATCGGTTTCGATTTCCCCTTCTATGAAAACGCCTACGCCGAACTCTATATCGGCTCCAACGGCAACCTGATGTTCGGCTCCGGCAACAAAGCCCGGTTGAATACCACCTTCCCCAATGCAACTGTACCGAACAATCAAATCGCGATCTGGTGGGATGATCTGGATCCCGTTCACTCGGGCGCGGTGTACTATTACTACGACGCCGCCGGGCAGCGGTTCATCGTCAGCTACAACGGCGTGCCCAACTACGCCAATCCCAGCGGGACAGGCTCGCTGTCCTTCCAGGCGATTCTGTATCCCAACGGCCGGATCGTGCTGCAATACGGGACGATGGATCCCGGCGCCGATGCGGACGGATTGTCGGGCGCGACGATCGGAGTTGAGAACGCCGCCGGGACCGACGGACTGCCGGTCGTCTACAACGCCGCCTATCTGCACAGCGACATGGCCATCGCGATTTTCGCGCCGCGGTGGATGGCCGTGACGCCGGGTTCGGGGACGGTCGAGCCGTACAGCACCGACACCGTAGTAGTGTCGTTCACACCCGGCGAGCTGGCCGATGGGGTGTATCACGGCCAGGTGAGCGTGACCGGGAACGACCCGGTCAATCCGTCGATGGTGGTTCCGGCGACGATGACGATCCAGAGCTACGTCTGCGGCGACGCCAACGGCGATCAAGGGGTAAATGTGGCCGACGCGATCTACGTGATCAACTATGTTTTCCGAAGCGGCCCGGCGCCGTCACCGATGACGGCCGGGGACGCCAACGGCGACGGACAGGTCAACGTGGCCGACGCCGTCTACATCGTCAATTTCGTGTTCCGGAGCGGCCCCCCTCCGGACTGTGACTAAAACGACTTCGGTTCGGTGGAAAGGCGCTTGCCGACGCGCCTTTCCACCGCCCGACGCTCTTTGACAAACCGATGTCTTCGGCAACGAAGACAAACGAATAATATGCAACCCGTACGGCTTGGAACCTTTTGGAATAGGAGGACAACGTAAGGAGGACACTGCACGATGAAACAGATCGTGCCAATCGAAGGAGTTTTGACAGAGTAACCACCTTTAATGCGAGGTAAGTAAATGACGAGCGGAAGAATGTCACTGAAGCTGATCCTGGCGCTCGTGGCAGTGCTGGGATTGTGCGTGACAGTCACGGCGGCGGAGAAGCCGGTCGTTATTACGAAATCGGTCTCCCCCAACGTGCAAGTGACTCCCGATCCCAATTGGGAGTTGAAGGATCAAATGCAATTCGGTGATCCGAATCACGGCCAAACCGAATTCGACGAAAATGGCAAGTTCGGAATGGTTCGCGGTCCGCGTCCGATTGCTCAGCCGGGCAAGAGCACCATCCTGGCCGAAGACTTCGAGGTTTCGGTCCCCCCGGCCGGATGGAGCGCGATTGCGACTCATACCGATACGATGACCTGGTACTATTGCAGCCAGGACCCTTATTCCGGCACTTATCATGCCGACTGCAAGTGGGATGAGGCCCTGGTTCCCCAGGATGAATGGCTCATCACCCCCTTGATGGATTTCGACGGATACACGACCGACCTGAAAGTCGAATTCTATTTCTTCATGAGCTACTACTGGGGTGTCAGCCCGTACGACAACTACGACATCGAACTGTGGATTTCCACCGATGCCGGCGCCACCTGGCCGACCAAGTTGTGGGACGAAAGCGCCCTCGGCGTCTTCTCCAACTGGACCTACTACAAGGTTGCGATCGACCTGAGCGCCTACGTCGGTGAAAAGGATGTCAAGCTGGCCTGGCGGTATGTCGGCGTT
This sequence comes from Candidatus Zixiibacteriota bacterium, assembly GCA_012797915.1. Taxonomy (GTDB): domain Bacteria; phylum Zixibacteria; class MSB-5A5; order GN15; family JAAZOE01; genus JAAZOE01. The sequence continues at coordinate 4,444 of JAAZOE010000190.1, forward strand.
GA
>JAAZOE010000191.1 GCA_012797915.1 Candidatus Zixiibacteriota bacterium
CGCGCTGTCGACCCGGGTCTATTCCTTCCCCCTGGAAAGAACCTATGATCTCGTCATCGCCGAGATCCGGCCGCCATTGGACAGAAATCTGTATCAGCTGCAGAAGGGAATAGAGAATTGCGCCGCCGCCGTGGCCGACGGAGGCACGCTGATCGTCGTTTCGCCCTGCCGGGAGGGGATTGGCAACGATGAGTTCTATCGCCTGGCCGAACAACTTTCGACGGCGGAGGCGGTCATGACCGCGGCTGCGGCCGAGAATCCCCCGCTGGGAATTCATAAGCTCAGTCGCATCGCCGCCCTTTCCCGTCGTATAACGATAAAAGCCCTGACGGTTCTGGATCCGCTGGTCCTCCGGCGAGTGTTCCTTGAACCGGCGGGGACGCTGCAGGAAGAAAGGCAACATTTCCAAAAACGGGGCTCGCAACACGTTGATATCCTCTTGGTCCGGGATGCGGGCGTCCTGGTCGCCAAACAGGTCCATGAACAATAACGGTTATAAAGGAGACTGATATGAACAAGAAGATCGCCGTGGTCGGTGCCGGAAACGTCGGCGCCGCCGTGGCCCAATATCTGGCCGAGGCCCAACTGGCCGATGTCGTCATGGTCGATATCCTGGACGGGATACCCCAGGGCAAGGCCCTCGATCTGACCCAGGCCGGCCCCATCCGGGGATACAACTGCCGGGTGACCGGAAGCAACGACTTCGCCGCCATCAAAGGCTCCGACATCGTCGTCGTGACTGCCGGACTGGCTCGTAAACCGGGGATGACCCGCGAGGACCTGCTCAACAAAAACGCCGAGATCGTCGGCAGTGTTGCCGCCGAAATCGTCAAGCATGCGCCCAACTCTTTCGTTCTGATCGTTTCCAATCCGCTGGACATCATGACCTATCATGCCTTCAAGAAGACCGGTTTCCCGAAAAACCGGGTGTTCGGGCAGGCCGGCGTCCTCGATTCCATCCGCTTCCGCACCTTCGTGGCCATGGAACTGAACGTGGCGGTGACCGAGACACAGGCGATGGTCCTGGGCGGACACGGCGACACCATGGTGCCGCTGCCCCGGTATACCACCGTGGCCGGTATCCCGATCAGCGAACTGATTCCGGCCGACCGGATCGAGGCCATCTCGGCCCGCACCCGCGACGGCGGCGGCGAAATCGTCAAGCTGCTCAAGGCCGGGTCGGCCTACTATGCTCCGGCTGCGGCCACCGTCGACATGGTCAAGGCGGTCTTCTCCGATCAGAAGAAGGTCCTGCCGGCGTCGGCCTATCTGGAAGGCGAATACGGGCTCAACGACCTCTACATCGGTGTGCCGGTCATCCTCGGCGGCAAGGGTGTGGAGAAAGTGATCGAATTGAAACTGACCGCTGATGAGAAGGCGATGCTGCACAAGTCGGCGGCCACGTACAAAGAATTTCTGCAAATCATCGGATATTAACGGGGGAACGTTATGGCACCGAGATTCAAAAAAATCGTCGTCCCCGCAGAGGGACAACGGATTACCGTCAAGGACCGTCTTCTGCAGATACCGGACAATCCGATCATACCGGTCATCGAGGGAGACGGCATCGGCCGGGATATCATGCGGGCGACGCGCCGCGTCCTCGACGCGGCCGTGGAAAAAACCTATGGCGGACAACGGCGCATCGTCTGGATGGACGTCTACGCCGGCGAAAAAGCCCAGGAGTTGTACGGGGAATGGGCGCCCCAGGAAACCTTCGACGCCATCAAGTACTTCGTCGTCGCCCTCAAAGGACCGTTGACGACTCCCATCGGCGGGGGATTCCGGTCGTTGAACGTGACCTTGCGGCAGGTGCTCAACCTGTACGCCTGCGTCCGGCCGGTCCGGTACTTCGCCGGCGTGCCGTCGCCGGTCAAGGAACCGCACAAGATGAACGTCATCATTTTCCGCGAAAACACGGAGGATGTCTATGCCGGCATCGAGTGGAAGAAGGGGACCAAGGAGGCGGCCAAGGTTATCGCCTGGTTGAACAAGACGATGAAGCAGTCCATCCGCACCGATTCGGGCATCGGCATCAAGCCGATTTCGGCCACCGGCAGCAAACGGCTGGCGCGAAAGGCCATCCGCTACGCCATCGACCACAAACTCAAATCGGTCACCCTGGTCCATAAGGGCAATATCATGAAGTACACCGAGGGCGCTTTCCGCGACTGGGGGTACGAAGTGGCCCGCAAGGAGTTTGGGGCGCAGACCATCACCGAGGATGAACTCTGGAGCAAGTACGACGGCAGACAGCCGGACGGTAAAGTGGTCATCAAGGACCGCATCGCCGACTCCATGTTCCAGCAGATTCTGACCCGGACCGATGAGTACGAGGTCCTGGCGACGCCGAACCTCAACGGCGACTACCTGTCGGATGCCTGCGCCGCGCAGGTCGGCGGATTGGGCATGGCGCCGGGGGCGAACATGGGCGACTACGTGGCCCTGTTCGAAGCCACCCACGGCACCGCCCCCAAGTATGCCGACAAGGACATGGTCAATCCGGGGTCGCTGGTGCTCTCCGGCGTCATGATGCTGGAGTACCTCGCCTGGCAACAGGCGGCGGACATGGTCACCCGCGCCGTGGAAACGACCATCGGCAAAAAGACCGTCACCTATGATCTCCACCGGCAGATGGAAGGCGCCACCAAGGTGTCGACGTCCGAGTTTGCCACCGAGATCATCAAGAATATGGCGTAAGCGCGTTATCGTCAGGGGGGGCATCCCCCCTGACGCCTTCCAGGTACTATCCATGCCGGAACGGCTGGTCAAGCAACATCGTCATTATTGGGAAGACGCCGAGCACCTGCTGCAGATGGCCCGGGAATACGAGGCCAAGGTCGGCGAGGGCGGAAGCGATCGACAGGACCGGTATTACGACTATTGGAAATTCCGACTGGCGCGGATGTCGTTCATCGCCCGGATGATGGCGGTGGAGGCGTTATTGAACAACGCTCTGGAGGTGTACGGCCGCGAGGAAAAATACGTCGACTTGCCGACGATGGCCCGTAGCTTTCCTCACCGGGAGAAGTTCCCCAAAATCCCGCGTAAACGCCGCGGTCATCCCTTGCCGACGCCATTGAAATGGAAACTCTATTTCGTTCCGTATCTCTGTCGCGCTGACAGCGTCCCGGAACGGGATAGGTTCTTCGAATATGCAGGCGGCATATTCGCGCAATTCACGGAACTGATCGCCATCCGCAACGAATTTGTGCACGCCCGGTTGTTGACGGATGCCACCGGTCCATTGACCGAAGCTGCATCGGCGACGGCGCGATCTCGGCCGCTGCAGGAGATGGTTTTCGATCGCCGCGCCGGCCGGCTGACTGGAATCATCGGGGACGCGGCCGGCCCCCTTTGCTTCCGTCTATCCGATGCCGAAACTTGCCGCCAGATCATGTTTGACACCATTCGAAAACTCGATGAGTTCCTGGAGGGTCGCATTCTCGATCCCCGGTTTTGGGATGCCGAGGAAATAGTCCATCGATAGTCCGATGATGGTTGATGGGTGCTGATTCCGTGAAGGCTAATCGCCGTTCCTCGCTGTAATATCAATAGGAATCTCTCCATATTCGTCAATCCGCAAATCGTTTCTTCCTCTTGGTCTATGAAAAAGGCGGCTGCCGTCCGGCAGCCG
>JAAZOE010000022.1 GCA_012797915.1 Candidatus Zixiibacteriota bacterium
ATCGTGTTACAACAGATCCAGAAAGTACTCAATGACCCGGCGGCCTCGGCGTACGATATCGGTTCGATCCTCCAGGAGGATCCGGCCATGTCGGCCAAGGTCCTGAAGCTGACCAATTCGGCCTACTATGGTCTCGTTCGGACTATCGAGTCCGTCAAGCAGGCCGTGGTCATTGTGGGCATAGATACCATTCGCAACCTGGTGCTGTCGGCCTCGGTCTTCGAGGCATTTGCCGATAAGCAGGTCGACCGGGAGATGCAGGAGCATTTCTGGCGCCATTCCCTGGCGGTAGCCTTTGGCGCACGCCTGGTCGCCCACAGCCTCATCAGCCGTCAGACGTTCGATGCCGAGGCTGGATTCTCGGGCGGGCTGTTGCACGATATCGGTAAAATGGTCGTCGCCGTCTACCTAGCCGAACAAGCCGACCAGATCCGGCAACTGAAGACGGAAAATCCCAACCGGCCCGATCATGAGCTGGAAGATCAGGTGCTGGGGTATAATCATACCCAGATCGGCGCCCTCCTGGGCGAACGCTGGAAACTTCCGGCCAATCTGATCGAAACCATCCGGTACCATCACGCCCCTCGGTTGACCCCCAATGTCGACAACGGCCTGCCGTATCTGGTCCATACGGCCAACCATCTGGCGACCCTCACCTTCGATTACGATCCCGACGCCGGGACGTATCTGGAGCCGTTGCACGAAGGGGCGCTGGAGTACATCGGCGGCAGCGAACATGACCTGCCGGTGCTGGGTCAGCGGCTGCGGGAGGAATATGCCCGCGCCGAGACATTCATGGAGATGGCCCGGGGCAATTAACCCCCGGTGGTCTTCTCGCCGCAACCGATTTTCGCCCTCGGCGAAGATTTCCCTTGACAGTTTCGGCGGATTGTCGTATTTATTACGGCTTGATTGGCTATTGGTAGCTTATTGATGCGTGGGCGATTAGCTCAGTTGGTTAGAGTGCTTGCTTGACATGCAAGAGGTCACTGGTTCGATTCCAGTATCGCCCACCATAGAAACGAAAGGACAAAACCCTTTCCGCGAAGGGTTTTCTTTTTAAGCGATGGCCGACATTGCGATACGGCTGCCCGACGGCGGTGTCAAGACAATGCCCAAAGGCGTGACTGGTTTGGAAATCGCCCAGACTATTTCGGCCCGTTTGGCCAAAGAGGCTTTGGCCATGGAAGTCGACGGGAAAGTCGTCGATCTCAGCCGGCCGGTGGAAAGAGACGCCGAGGTCCGAATTCTCACGTGGGACGACCGGGAAGGCAAGGAAGTCTTCTGGCATTCCTCGGCCCATGTTATGGCTCAAGCGGTCCGGCAGGTATTCCCCAATGTCAAGTTGGCTATCGGGCCGGCCATCGAAGAGGGGTTTTATTACGATTTCGACACAACCAGGCCGTTTTCGCCGGAAGACTTGGAAAAGATCGAGAAAAGGATGGCCGCCATCGTGGCCGAAGACGCCTCCTTTAGTCGGACCGTATGTGGCCGGAAAGAGTTGATCGATAAATACCGCGCCGCCGGAGAGATTTACAAAGTCGAGATGTTGGAGGAGCTGCCGGCCGGAGAAGAGATCACGGTATACCGTCATTCCGACTTCGAAGACGTATGCCGCGGACCGCATTTGCCTTCGACCGGGCGGATCAAAGCGTACAAACTTATTTCTTCCTCCGGGGCTTACTGGCGGGGATCCGAAGACAACAAAATGCTCCAGCGGATTTACGGCGTCGCCTATCCGCAGAAGAAGCTGCTGGATGAGTTTCTGGCGCGTCTGGCCGAGGCGGAAAAACGGGATCACCGCAAACTCGGCAAGCAGTTGGAACTGTACCTAATTTCCGACGAAACCGGTCCGGGGCTGGTGCTGTGGCTCCCCAAAGGGGGGATGATCCGGCACGAGATCGAAAATTTCTGGCGGGAAGAGCACCTGAAGGGCGGGTACGACCTGGTCTATTCGCCGCATATCGCCAATCTCGACCTCTGGCATCGTTCGGGTCATACCGATTTTTACCGCGACGACATGTTCATGCCGATGGAGGTCGACAAGGGGAAGTATCAGATCAAGCCGATGAACTGCCCGTTCCATATTGTCATGTTCGCATCCCGGCGGCGGTCGTATCGCGAACTGCCGCTTCGCTGGGCGGAACTGGGGACGGTGTACCGGTACGAACGGGCGGGTGTGCTCCACGGCCTCATGCGGGTACGCGGGTTCACCCAGGACGACGCTCATCTATTCGTTCGTCCCGACCAGATGGAAGCGGAGTTGATTCGGCTGATCGATTTTTGTCTGAAGATTATCCGGGCCTTTGGGTTCGAGGAATTCGATATTTACCTGTCTACCCGTCCGGACGATGCCATCGGGGATCCGGCCGACTGGGAATCGGCGCAAAACGGCTTGCGCAAGGCGCTGGAATATCATACATTAACCTACCGGGTCGATGAAGGCGGCGGCGCTTTCTACGGCCCCAAGATAGACATCAAGATCAAGGACGCGCTGGGTCGGGCTTGGCAGTGTTCGACCATCCAGTTCGATTTCAATGAACCGGAACGGTTCGACCTGACCTATATCGACCGGGACGGGGAACGTCGGCGGCCGTTCATGATTCATCGCGCCCTGCTGGGTTCCTTGGAGCGGTTTTTGGGGGCCCTGATCGAGCAATATGCAGGCGATTTTCCACTCTGGCTTTCGCCGGTCCAGGCCCGGATTCTTCCCGTAACCGACCGGGCGCTGGCCTACGGCGGCGAGCTGGAGGGGCAGTTCCGGCAGGCCGGGATACGCGTGGAACTGGACGGCCGGCCGGAGAAAATCGGCCACAAGATTCGCGAAGCCGAATTGGCCAAGATACCGATCATGCTGATCATCGGTGATCGGGAAGTGGAGCAGAAGGCGGTATCGGTTCGTCGGCGCGGTCTCGGGGACGTGGGGACGATGAGTCCGGCGGGCCTGTTGACCGGCATGATTGAGGAAATCCGCGCGCGGCGGAATACGCCGGTGGTCGGGGTGCAAAAGGAGGAGAGGGTATAAAGAAAGACACGACGCGGGTCAACGAGAGGATTCGGATCACCCCGATCCGCTTGATCGGCCCGGAGGGCGAACAGGTCGGAATCGTTCCGACGAGTGAAGCGCTGGCGCGGGCGCGCGAGGTGGGGCTGGACCTGGTGGAGGTATCGCCCAATTCGCGGCCGCCGGTGTGTCGCATCCTGGATTACGGAAAATATAAATACGACCAGGCGAAGAAGCAGGCCCAATCCCGCAAGAAACAGCACGTGGTGAGCATCAAGGGGATGCGGTTCCGTCCGAAAATCGAGGAACATGACTACCAATTCAAGATGCGGCACGTGAAGTCGTTTCTGGAAGAGGGAAACAAGGTCAAGTGCTTCGTGTTGTTTCGCGGTCGTGAAAAAGCGCACGCGGAATTCGGAAGTAAGATTTTGGAGCGGTTGGCGGCGGATTTGACCGAGATCGCCACAGTGGAAAGCACCTCCCGGCTGGAGGGCAACAGCATGACCATGTTGTTGGCCCCGCGGCCGGGCGGCGCCAAGAAGCCGGCGGCGGCCAGGCCCAAGGCGGAGAAGAAGGAGCCCGATGCGGCTCCCGTCTCGCCAGTGGCCGAACCGGAACCTCAACCCGAGATGGCAGAGCGCGACGACGTCTGAGTCCCTTTGAGCGGAGAGATACCATGCCCAAGATGAAAACCAACCGGTCGGCGGCCAAACGCATCAAGAAAACCGCCACCGGCAAGCTGAAACGGCACAAATCGATGCACAGTCATATTCTGACGAAGAAGTCGCCCAAGCGGCGGCGGAACTTGCGGAAGGCGACCTTGATTGCCCGGTCCGACGTCAAGAATCTGAAGGTGATGCTGCCGAACTAAGACGACGAAATCCGACCGCTCCCGGCAGGGGCGGCCTCTGAGGAGAATGTACCTATGCCACGTGCCACGAACAACGTCGCCGCCAAGGCCCGACATAAAAAAACGCTGGAACGCGCCAAGGGATTTTACGGAGGGCG
>JAAZOE010000192.1 GCA_012797915.1 Candidatus Zixiibacteriota bacterium
CGCTCCTCGGATGGCGACAGCATTTGCCGATGCGGCGTGGGCGCCATCGGCCGATTTCTCCGCCGGCATCGTCATAACCCGGGGCGACCCGTACCAAGTGGATACCGAAGATGCTTGACACGCACGGCGGGGCGGCGTACCTTGCGGCCCGACACGATGGCAGAATGGTAATGCGAGGGAGACTATTCAATCGAATGAGGTGACGCTGCTGGTCAATGGCCGGGCCGTGGCCCTGAATCCATTCGCCGGGGCCATCATCGGCAATGCCGTGCAGGGCATGGTGCAGTCCCTGCATCTGGATGAGACGCCAGAGGTTATTGAAGTGAAAATAACGAAGGCGCCATCGAAATAAAAAGCCGTCATCGGCTGTTGATTGACCGAGCCGCATGACCTACGGCGCAAGGCTAAGGGGTGCGGCCATCGGGCCCGGAGGGAAACGTCCGGACCTCCCGTGTTTGGAAAGGTCAACCATCGACAACTCCCGCCGCAGCATTCCTCCGCGGCCGGCGTCCGTCGGGGGTGACCGCCGTCACCCGACGGGACCCGGGACGGTTGCGGATGCGGCCCTCTGGATATCGCTGAAGAAAGGAGTTGTCTCTGTGAATTTCCCGATGCATCGTTTTGGATTATTCATGATACTCGGATGCGGCTGGCTGGTGTTGGCCCAGCCGTCCCGGGCCGAGGATAGCACCGCCGTCGCCGGCATCGACGATACCGCCAATGTCTACCATCTGGGCAAGGTCGTCGAAGTGCGGTCGACGCGTCCGACGTTCAACCCCTCGCAGGTCGGATTGAACTCGAGAACCATGACGATTTCCGGCGCCCCTACGATTTCGTCGGCCGTGGGGACGATTCCCGGCGTGGTCGTGACCACCGGCTCGAAGGGGGAGGCGAAGATGCAGATTCGCGGCTTCACCTCGCAGGAGGTGCTGGTGCTGTACGACGGCCGGCCGATCAGCCTGCCTTATTACGGCGACCTGGATCTGACGACGATTCCTCTCAGCGGTGTCTCGGAGATGACCGTGGTCAAGGGACCGGTTCCGTCGGCCTACGGCGCCAACACCCTCGGCGGCGTGCTTAATCTGGTCAGCCGTCGGGCGACCGGCGCTCCGGTGGCGGAGGCAACGCTGTCCGGCGGCACCGAAAACTATAATCAGGTGCTGGTCAATCACGGAGCGCGTCGCGGCCGTCTGGATTACTGGGTGTCGTTCGGGCGATCGCAGGCGGATGGATATCGGTTGTCCGATGATTTTCCCCCCGTCGCGCTGGAAGACGGAGGCCGCCGGGACAACGCCGATTACCTGCGGTACAATGTCGACGGGAAAATCAATTACACTCTTCCGGGCGGAACGCTTCTGTCGCTGTCGACCGGGTATTTCGATGCCGACCGTCACGTGCCGTCGGGCACCAACAAGGCGGTGTATCAATACTATCCTCTGTGGCGACGCTGGTATGTCGATGCCGGTTCGGACGGCAACATCGGGGAAAAGATTTATTGGCGCGCCAAGCTGTATTACGACGACAACGAAAATCGTCTCCAGCGATACAGCGATCCGATCATGGTCGACAGCACGCTCGATTTCGACAGTTATCACGACGGGTACGATCTGGGCGGCAACGCCAGCGCCACGGTCACCATGACCGGCCGGGTGACGAATATCGGCGGGGCGGCGTATCGTCTCGATGCCGTCAGCATGCAGGATGATATCGGCGAACCGTGGGATAATGCCAAGGTGACGACCGGGTCGGTGTTCGATCAGTTCAATATCATCGCGTCGAAAAACGTCCTGATCGACGCCGGGGCGACCTTCAGCTGGATGAGCGCCGACAGCGTCGACGCTTCCGGGACGGCAGTCGATCCCTATGGCGGCGTCACCGTCTCGCCTTGGACGATGCTGAGTCTTCGGGCGGCGGTGGGAATTTCCACCCGTTTTCCGGCCATGAATCACCTGTATTCGTCGACCTCGGGCAATCCCGACCTGAAACCGCAACGGGCGGTCAAGTATGAATTCGGGTACCGGGTGGAGCCGTTGCCGTGGCTGGCCGTGACCCAGAGCGTGTTTCGCAGCGATGTCGACGACCTGATCGACCGGCAAAGCAAGAACGATCCGTACGAAAACCTCGATGAGGTCACCCTGAAGGGATTCGAGACCGGCATCATGGTCAGCGACTATAAGGGGTTCACCCTCTTTCTGAATCATGCCTATCTGGACGCCTGGCAGGAGCCGACAGACGGCAGCGACGATCCCCGGGTGCGGCGATATTACGCGCCGCGGCACAAGGTGGATTATCTTCTTTCCTGGCGGGCCCGTTTCGGTTTGGAGATCGCCCATGCCGGGCAGTTCATCGGCGATCGCGTCAATTCGTACGAGGAACCGATGCCCGATTATTATCCGGCCAACCTGAAGGCGGCGCAGTCGATCGGGCGGCACGCGAAAGTGTTCCTCTCCGTGCGCAATCTGTTCGATCAGGATTACGAGGAAGAATCGTATTATCCGATGGCCGGGCGAACGATCATCGGAGGCATAGAAGTCCGGTATTAGTCCGCATGTTGGCAACCGTCCGGCCGAAAGGGAAGGCGGCGCCGGAGCCGTCGTTTTCGGCCGGACGCATACATTTGGTCGTCTTTTCCCGCAGACAAAAGGGGCTTATGCTTGAGGCGGTTCGTGAAGACGATCCAGATTCCCGGCGATGAATGCGGCCAGAGAATCCTCGGCGCCGTAGTCGAAATGAGGAACCCCGCGCGGGAACATATCCGCGCCATAGATGGCCAAAAGTTTGTCGGACGGCATCACGGCTCGGTTTGAATATCCAGGGCGGCAAACCTCCAGCATCGGACCGGAGCCTTGACGATATCCTTCCACCAGCACCAGATCCATCGCGGCATAAAAGGTACTCACCAGGCTGTCGAGAGTGACGGCCGGGCGTTCATCGGTGTGAAATCGAAAGGCGTAAGTGTGGAGGCCGAAAATGCCGGTGACCGCACTGCCGGCTTCCCGGTGGCGAAACGTGTCCTTGCCGGGCTGGTCCCAGTCGAAACCATCATGGTCGGTGAATTTCAGGGTCCCGACGGCCAAACCCTGCCGATGCAGAGGCTCAATCAGCAGTTCGCAGGCGCGGGTCTTACCCGCGTTCTTGCACCCGACGATATGCAGTATGCGCGGCATACCAATAAAAAAGCTGGGAGACAGGGATTCGAACCCCGATACCGTGGTCCAGAGCCACGTGTCCTGCCGTTGGACGATCTCCCAGTTCAGTCGGCCTTGACCGGTCAAATCCGGTCACATTCTATATCGGCCGTTTCGACCGACGCATGAATATATTCGCAATTCGTCCGGTGTCAAGTCAGAAAAAACGATTATTGCCGTCGTGGCGACCGGCCCGTTCCGCCATGAATGAACGGGGGAGCGGCTGGTCCCGGGAAAATCAATCCCGCTCTGAAGGGTGGGCCACCCTCTGAATGGCAGGCCACCCTTCTTAGTTGCCATAGAAAACTTGGGGAAGATTCGGCGTCGATACTGCCTCAAATTTCCCGCATAAAAAAATCCCGCCCGAAGGAGGGATTTTTGCAAGTCGTTTTGAGGTAACGGGTTTACTTCAGCAAAACCATCTGTTTCGAACGGCTGACGCTGTCTGCGGTCAGGCGATAGGTGTATATGCCGCTGGCCAGTTTGGCGCCCGAATATTCGAACGAGTGCATCCCCGCCGTCTTCCGTCCCAGGTCAATCCGGTCGACCATTTGCCCGGAGATGTTGAAAATGGTGATCATGACATCAGTCGACTTCTCCAGGGTGAAAGAGATCGTGGTGGTTGGATTGAATGGGTTGGGATGGTTCTGCCAGAGCGCCAGTTTCCCCGGCATCGGGACACCGTGGTCATCGACCCCGGTGGGGATAATGGTCACCGTGCCGTCGGTCCAACTCACGGGGTAGGGGGTCCCGCTTTGATTGGTCAGTTCGATATGGCCGAAGAAATTGAAGTCCGACGTCCCGGCGGCGCCGTCCTTAACGGAGAAAAACATCATAATAACGGCGTTGCCGTCGGGGATACTGATGGCGTTGTTGGAGTCCCAGACCACATGGACCTGTCCGGCCAGCCCGGCATTGATGGTCGCCCCAGCCAGAGAGGCGGAGGTGACCGAATCGATGGTCAAGTTGCCGTCGTCATAGGTGATATGTAGTTCCACCCCGGCAACATCGGAAAATCCGGTGACGATTACCGGAACCGCCAGTTTGTCGAAGGGAGATCCGGAGAGATCGGGGATCGCCAGGTCAATGGCTCGCGAGGAGGCCGGCACAAGCAGCAGAATCACCGCCGCCAGCGGCAGGGTCAGGTTTCGCAAGCGTCTGGTCATCACAACCTCCTGACATCAGGATGGTGATCGGGTCTGAGAGGGAGTCCGCCGAAAAGCGGACTCCCTCGATATTCGAACGTTACTTCAGCAGAATCATCTGCTTGGTTTGGCTGAAATTCCCGGCCTGGAAGCGGTACAGATAGATGCCGGACGGCACCTGGAGGCCGTTGTCGTTACGGGCGTCCCAGATGATCTCCAGCGGTCCGGCCGCATGCCAGCCGCGGAACTGACGCACGCGTTCACCGGCGATATTGAATATCGTCAGGGTGAACTCGCCGCCGTCGGCCATCGAGGCCCGGATGGTCGTGGTCGGGTTGAACGGGTTCGGGCTGTTCTGCGCCAGCGAATACAGGTTGGGCAGGACGTCCGAGCCGCCGTTAACATCGGTCAGGCCGCCGTCGCTCAGCACCAGACGATACGGATCGCCGGCGGAGTTGACGATTTCCGCGCCGGTGACGGTGATGTCGGTCGAGGCCGGCAGGCTGCCGCTCACGGCGAAATTCATCGTGATCACGACCTGTTCGCCGATGAACTGTCTGGGAGCGTTGATATCCTCCCAAATCATGTGCACGGCGCCGTTGTATCCGTTGACGGTCATATCCGCCAGCGCCTCCGAGACGATGCCGGTGTAGGTCAGCACCCGCGGGTCATAGGCCACGTGGAGTTCGAACCCGGCCATGTCGGAGGCATCGGCCAGGGTCACCGGGACGGCCACGGTCTGGCCCTGCTGCGCGGCGACGTTGCCGATACCGACAGATACATATTCGCCGGAAGCCGGTTTGGCATACCGTTTGGGCGAACCCCAGGTGTCGTTGACGTCCCCCATGCGTACGCCGACAAACGGGGCCAGGAACACGTCATCGTACAGAATCGTAACCCGCATGTCGTGCGGGGCATCGAACCAGTTGTCCATGGTAATCAGGTAATTGCTGTTGACGAAGACCCAGTTGCCGCTGGGGAGCGTATCCAGCAGAGCCAGATACCGCCGCACCACGATGACATCGGCGATGCTGACCGTCCGGCTGACGTTGACATCGGCCGCAATCATCTTGTATGGCGTATCGAACGGTTCAAGATAGGCCAGGTGCCGTCGTATCTTGACGGCGTCGGCCACCGTCACGCCGGAATCATCGTTGGGCCGGTAGGCGAAGACCTCGTAGTCGCCGGAGAACAGGTCCTCGAAACGATACTTGCCGGCATTGTCGGTTTCCGTCCCGGCGGTCCCCGGGCCGTGGATTTCGACGTTCACCGCGGGCACCGGCTTGGCCATGTCATAGTAGACGATCGAACCGGAAAGGGTATGCACCGGCGGGACCACGAACACGCTGCCCGGGCAGTAGGAGACGTCGAGGACCTGGGCCATCGGGTCCACCACTTCGCTGGCGCCCATCCATTCGATGGCGCCGGTCTGAGGAACCTCCCCCACCACCGTGAACCAGAGGGTCATGATCGCCTCGCCGTAGGGAACATCGAAAGCGCCGTCCAGGCTGTCCCAAACATAATGAATCATCGGATCGGCAAAGGCGATGTCGGGTCCGGCCATGAAATTGGAGGTCACCGAGTCGGGGTGTAGAATGGTCGAGTCGTACCAGATGTGGAATTCCAGCCCGGCAACGTTGTTGATGTTGTAAGCGTAAATCGGCACGCCGACCGGCAGGCCTTCGCCGCCGTCAACCTCGGCGATA
>JAAZOE010000193.1 GCA_012797915.1 Candidatus Zixiibacteriota bacterium
CGGCAATGCATTGATCTTCATTCCTATTGTTTCCTCCGCACGCGCCGTACCTAAATGTCCAGAGCGTTCTTCAGCATCTCCTTGGATGCCGAGATGGACAGCGCGTTGGCCTCATAGGCCCGGTTGGCCGACATCATGTCGACCATCTCATTAATCAACTCGATATCCGGCATCTTGACGTACCCGTCGGCGTCGGCGTCGGGGTGCGTCGGGTCATAGATGAGCCGATAGGCGTTCTCGTCAGCCTCGATTTCCTCCCCTTTGGCCACGGCTACCGTCTCATAATTGCCGGGCGCAACCGGAATCTCCGGCAGATGCCCCTTGTTGGTCAGCAGGAGTCCGTTGGTACTACCTTCCAGAATCGTCTTGAACGGCAGCCTTTCGTCATCGGCGCTGACGTCCAGGCGGCGGCGGCGGTAGGGGCCCCCTTCTTCCGTCTTGGTCGTCTCCGCGTTGGCGATATTCTGCGACACCACGTTCATCTTCCGGCGCTGCAGCGACATGCCGCTGCCGGATACCTCGATCGATGAAAAAATTCCTGCCATAGGTTCCCTCACCGCCCGGTGATCGCCTTGCGCAGCGTCTCCATGTTTTTCTGCAACAGGCGCGCTCCGACCGTATAGTTCATCTCGTTGACCGCCAAATTGGTGATTTCGGTGTCGATGTCGACTCCGTTGAGATCATCTTCCGATTCCGGTTCCGTCTCGATGACCTTCACCGTCGACTCCGCCCCGGCATTGCCCAAATGATTCGGACTGGTCGTCGTCATCGGCAATACCGCGCCGTCCCCCAGAGATTTCTTCATTTCGCCGTCGAAATTGATATCCCGGGCGGCGTATCCCGGCGTGGAGGCGTTGGCGACATTGCCGGAAATCAGCTTGTGCCGAAAGGCGGCCAGGTCCAGCATCTTGCCGTATTTCTCCACCCCGGTCCTATTCCAAACCATTTTGTCGATAACATTACCCATACACTTCTCCGCCCAGACACTAAGCAAGGGTGATGCCGACATTTGGGCGGCGACCATAAAGGATTACAAGATTGGCAGTTGCGGGAATTAATGGCCGATGGTCAGTCGACCGATCAGCGCCTAGCGCGGAAAATTATTCCCTTCGGCCAGGGAATCAAATTCCTGGGCGTATTTGCGATAGGTATTAACCTGGTCGTTGACATAACGGGCTTCATCTGCGGCCGGTTCCAAAGCCGAAAGTTCGAGGGTAAGCACAACGATATCCACCCGGCGGTTTTTAGCCCGGTTCTCCGCGCTGGTGTTCGGCACATACGGTCGAAACGAGGCATACCCGAGAGCCGAAATCTTGCTGGAAGGAAATCCGTGGCGTTCGATCAAGTACCGCACGACCTCGGTCGCCCGGGCGGTGGAAAGTTCCCAATTGGAGGGAAAACGCGGCGTGTGGATCGGCCGATCATCGGTATGCCCCTCGACCCGGACATGATTGGGCATGATCATTAAGTCCTTGGTCACCAAATCCAGGATTTCCTTCGCCCGCGGTTTCAGGTCCGCTTTGGCCTCATCGAACAGCGCCGACTCCATGATATGGATGGTCAGACCCCGTTCATTCATGCCGACCATGACCTCCTGGCCGTATCCCTGGCGGGCGATATCCTGGTTCATGACCGTCTGCAGCATTTTCAGATCACCGGTCTTCAGCAGGCCGTGACCGGTGTTGAGGTGGTTGAGCTTCTCCGGCTTCATCACCGAGGTCCCGCCTTTCAGGATGCCGTGCAGGGCCTGCGACACCTTGCCGAATTTCTTGGCATCCATCACCGACATGGAGTACATGACCACGAAGAAGGCCAGAAGCAGGGTGATCAGATCGGCATAGGTCAGAAGCCAGCGATC
>JAAZOE010000194.1 GCA_012797915.1 Candidatus Zixiibacteriota bacterium
TATAATATATAAGAGTATCGAAAGGAACCGGTATGAAGGAATTCAAGGCCATGACGTTTTATACCACCGCCGAACTGGCGGAAAAACTGCAGATGAATATCCAGGTCGTCGCCCGCAAACTGCAGTCGGGCGAAATCGAAGGATATAAACTGGGCAAAGACTGGCGGATCGAGGAAGGAGCAATCCAGGCCTGGTTGGAGAAAATCTCGAACCAGCATCGGGTGACGCCGCGGGACAAGGTGCTGGCAACCTACCTTAAGGATGGCCGCCTGACCCATCTTCCCGCCCAGCGCAAGAAACGGATATATATACTGGAATTTTTCCTGCAGCAGTTCGACCAGTTGCGGACCTACACCGAGGCCGAGATCAACGCGACGATCCAGAAGTACTTCGAAGATTACTGCACGGTGCGGCGCGAGTTCATCGGCGAGAAGATGATGTTTCGCAAGGGAAACATCTACCGCCGCAACAGCAGCTACCGGCTGACGCCGTAACACGACAGTATATCTCCAGCTGTAAAGTCCGATTGACAATTAAGCGGTTTTCGGTATCTTTTAGTATTAACGAACCCCGGACCGGAATATCCTCACCCCTGTCCGACCAGAACCTTCGTTGCGCCATGCCATATGAAGGAGATTTTTCAGGAGGGAACACCATGCTTCGCACCCTGGCTCTCGCACTCTCGTTAATCCTGCTCTGCTCCGCCGTCGCCGTGGCGGTCATGCCGCCGGCGCCGCCGGAATGGTACGCCCGCAAGGGAATCCCCATCCCCGAAGGAATCAAATCGGGGATGCCCCAGATACCCGACCGAATCGCCAAAGACCTGGCCGAGGCCGCCCGCTTGCGCCCCAACAACGTGGATAATATCCTGGTCATCCTGGTGCAATTCGATGACCATCCGGCCGACACCTGGCTGCATCCGACCGAGGCCTATGATACCATGATGTTCTCCTCCGGCGTCATGTCCACCGGCTCGCTGGTCGACTACTACCAGGAAATCTCCTATGGCGCCTTCCTGCCCGATGGCATCGTCACCGCCTGGGTCACCGCGCCGCACGAGTATTCATACTATGTCGGCTACAACTACGGTATGGGGGACTACCCCAATAACTCCCAAGGTTTGCTGGAAGACTGCGTCAATCTGCTCGACCCAACCATCGACTTCTCCCAGTTCGACAACAACGGCGACGGTTACGCCGAAGGAATCTTTCTGGTACATGCCGGGCAGGGAGCCGAGGAAACCGGGTCATCGAGCGATATCTGGTCGCATGCCTGGGGATTTGAAATGCTGACCGCCGACGGGGTGTATACCGGACGGTATTCCACCGAGCCGGAGGAGCTGGCCGGCGACGAGATGATCAAGATCGGCGTTTTCTGTCATGAATACGGCCATGTGCTGGGCGTGCCCGACCTGTACGACTATGACGGCTCCTCCGAGGGGGTCGGCATCTACTGTCTTATGGCCGGCGGCAGCTGGGGCGCCCTGCCCGGCAACCCCGAACGTCCCACGCACATGTGCGCGGAACTGAAACGGGCGCTGGGCTGGCTGACCCCCATCGAGGTAACCGCCAATCTCGACAAACTCGATATTCCCCCCGCCGAGATTGAGCCGGTTTGCTACAAGATTACCAATCCGACATATCCCGAAGAGTATTTCCTGTTGGAAAACCGGGCCAAGATCGGTTTCGATTCGCTGTTCCGCGGCGACGGCGGCCTGGCGATCTGGCATGTCGATCAAAACGGCTGGCAGGACGATGAGACTCACCCCTATGTGCGGCTCGAACAGGCCGACGGCAATTTCGACCTGATGCGCGACATGGGGGGCGGTAACAGCCATGTCCGCACCAACCGCGGCGACGCCGGTGACCTGTATCCGGGCGCCTGCGGCAACACCCGCTACAGCTATTTCAGCCGCCCCAACAACCTCTGCTATGACGGCGTTACGGACCTGGTCACGGTGGACAACATCGCGCTGGTCAACGACACCATCACCGTGGACCTGTACGTAACCCCCGCCGCGCCGTTGTTCCAGATCAGCGTCGCCATCGATGATGAAGCCTCAGGCGGCAACCGCAACGGTGATGCCGATTACGGCGAAACGGTCGACCTGAACCTGATTCTCTCCTGTGATGGTATCGGGATATCGTCATTGACCGGAACCCTCACCACGACCGATACCCGTGTACAGATTACCACCGGCGAAGCGTCATTGGGGGCCATCTCTCACGGCGTCACCCGCACCGGCGACAACCCCTTCCGGTTTACGGTCCTGTCGATCGACGCCGATTCCGCGGTCACGTTCAACCTGCACCTCGATGCCGACGGCACGGCGCTGGATCTGCCGCTCAAGGTGAATATCAACCGGCAGAAGGTGCTGGTCGTGCTGGATAATAACCGGTCGCACTGGTCGGACAATCTGCTGGCGGCAATGGAGCGGAGCGGATATTCGTTTGACGTCCTTCGTGTCGCTCCCGACAGCGCGCCGGCGTACGATGATCTCATTTCTTACCACGCCATCCTATGGACCACCGCCTCCTATTTCGGCAAACGCACCTCCGGCAGTCCGAATCCCTACTGCCTGACGACCGCCGACCGGGCGGTCCTGCAACAATACCTCGACCAGGACGGACGGCTGGGACTCTTCAGCCAGGATTACTTATATGATATCGGCCTTGATGCCTTCGCGGGCAGTTACCTTCATGTGGGGTCGTCGTATCAAAACATCCTGACGACATCGATATCCGGGCAACCGGGCGGGGCGTTCGATGGCTACAGCGGGTCGACCCGGCCGTGGAGCTATTACGATTACACCGATCATCTGATTCCCGCCGGCGATGCCGCGGCCATGGTCAACGATGTGGCGACGACACGGGCGGTGGTCATTCAATCGCCGGCGGCGAGTCCGGTTGCGACCGCCTACGCCACGACTTTCAGCGGTTTGGGGATCGAGCGTCTCGACAGCGCCTCGCTGGATAACTTCCTTCCGCCATGGCTGGAGTGGATTCTGACCAACGCTCACCTCGATGTCCCCTGGGCCGTCTCCCCGCGAGACGATGACACCGTCACTACGGCTCACCCCACGTTCACCTGGACCGCTTCGGCCGGGGCGACCACCTATCATCTGCAGGTTGCCCAGGGAACCGATTTCGCCTTTTCCTCTCCGATACACAATGCCGATGTCGCTGGGACAAGCTATCTTTTGCCCGACAGCCTGCCCGACGGCGCCTATTACTGGCGCGTGAACGCGAAAGCCGGGAGCGATCCGGCGACGGCGTATTCTCCCCGCGCGCGGTTCATCGTGAACTACCAGCAGACCTATATCTGCGGCGACGCCAATGGAGATGGGAAGGTCAATGTCGGTGATGCCGTCTATGTCGTCAGCTATGTTTTCCGGGGCGGTCCCGCGCCGACACCGATGGACGCCGGCGATGCCAATTGCGACGGAAAAGTCAATGTCGGCGACGCCGTGTATATTATTACCTATGTCTTCCGGGGCGGCCCGGCGCCGTGTTGTCCGTAGACAGCCCTATACCCTGATCTGATATCATGTCCAGAGGCCCTTCACGGGGCCTCTGTTTGTTTTGGGCCATTGGTTACGCATCTGCCTAAAATTCGGCAGGTTAATAAATTGGTACGATAAAAGACTTGACATATCATTCCATTATCGGTATTATGAATCAGATACCATAGGCCGCGGGCATGTCGCCGACGCTTTATTTATCTATTTCTTTCTTCGTTACTTTTCTCGGCGCTTGGCCATAGTCGCTGACCGTCAATCATGCGCGGGCATCGGATCGCCCGCAGGTGCAGGAGGAATTCATTATGAGAAGCTTGATTTTCCTTGCGATCGGCCTGTTGTTCTTGTCGGCGGCTTCCTTCGCCGCCGGTTATGGCGAGTTCGATATTCGCAATAGTTGCGGCGACACCTTGTGGTCTGGTGCTGCCGCCTCCATCGACATTTGGGTGGCCAATTCCATCCTGCTTTGCGGATTTCGGGTTCCGATTGTACTCTCATCGCCGGATGGCGTCACCTGGCAATGGGATTCACAGCCGACCGGATGGGGAACAAATACTTACGTCACCCATGCCCTTGGAAGCCGAATCGACCCACCGAGTCATTATTTCAATTTGACCGGTGGCATCATTGTCGATGAAGACTACCTGCCCGACGGCATATCCTTTGGGGGCGGCGTTATGCTGGATCCCCCTGTAGAACCAGGGCCTTTGCAGCACTGGCTATCCATTCATTTTACGCCAATCGCGCCCGCCGAGGGCCAAGCCTATCAACTCTGTCTTGATGTCACGCAGTTGGTCGGGCTGACGGAATTTGGCTTCGCCGACTACGGTGGCTTGGAAATAGCTATGACCTTCCTGGATGATAACAACGACGGCATCTGGTGCTGGCCGGTGATGGCCTATATCCCGGGCGACGCCAACGGCGACCGACTGGTGAACATCGGCGACGCCATTTATATCGTCAATCGCATCTTCCGGGACGGCCCGCCGTTCAACCCGACCGAGGCGGCCGACGCCAACTGCGACGGCTCGGCCAACGTCGGCGACGCCGTCTACCTGGTCAATCATATCTTTCGCGACGGCCCCGCACCGTGCAACTAGTAATTCTTTCCGTTACCAGATATAAAAATCGGAAGGTCCCACAAGGGGCCTCCCGATTTTGTATTGTATCGACAGGTTTCTACTGCGCCGCTTGATGCGCCAAAAGCTCGGCATCGGCGGACACCCCGCCGATATGCTCGCGGGTCAGGTTCCGCCCGCTGTCCATATCCATGACCATGAATTCCTGGGGCGACATGGTCGTGTCGCGGACCAGGTTGAGGTGGAAATGGTAGGCGTTGGCGATCTTGGCCACACGGTTGCCGCCGCCGTCAGTCAAGAACTCGGCCAGGGTCGGATTGACCACCAGGTTGAACTTGGCGTATCGCCCGGCCGCCTTGGCCCGCTGGAACCAGCGCTCCACCTTGGTGGCCATGGTCTGCCGGGACAGCACCCGTCCCAGCCCGTGGCAATGTGGACACGGCTCCGATAAGGCGGTCATCAGCGACGGTCGAATCCGCTCGCGGGTCATCTCGATTAAACCGAAATCGGACACGGGACTGACCGCCCGTTTGGCCCGGTCGTACCGCAGCCAGCTGCAAAACTCGTCGTAAAGTTTGCGGCGGTTTTCGCGGCTGTACATGTCGATGAAATCGATGATAATCAACCCGCCGATATCGCGCAGGCGGATCTGCCGGGCCACCTCGCGGGCCGCCTCCAGGTTGGTCCGCAGGATGGTCAACTCCTGGTCCTTCTTGCCCACGAACCGGCCGGTGTTGACGTCGATGGTCACCATCGCTTCGGTCTGGTCGATAATCAGGTAGGAACCTTTGCGAATCCAGACCCGGCGGTCAATCATCTTCTCGATCTCCGGCTCGATGTTGTAGTAGTCATAGACCGGCATCGTGTCGGTGTAAAGTTTGACCCGTCCTTTCAGGGCGGGGGCGATTTCCCGCACGAACGACAAAATCTCCCGATAGACGCCCCGGTTGTCGACCACCAGGCTTTCGACGTCGTCGGTGTAGACGTCGCGGATAAGTCCGCTGATCATCCCCATTTCCTGGTGGATCAGCGCCGGCGGCTCCATCCGGTCGGCCAGCTTCTTGAGCTGGAACCAAAACTTGAGCAACCGCTTGATATCCGATTTGAAGTCCGCTTCCTGGCGGCCCTCCCCTTCGGTGCGGATGATCAGGCCGAACCCTTCCGGCCGCAACGGCCGCAGCAGGCTGCGCAACCGCTTCTTTTCTCCCCAATCGGAAATCCGCTTGGACACCCGGATATGATGATCGTCCGGCACCAGCACCAGATACCGTCCGGCGATCGATACCTCCGAGGTCACCCGGGGCCCCTTGGTCGAAATCGGTTCCTTGATGACCTGCACCAGCACTTCCTGGTTGTCCTTCAGGACCGTTTCGATTCCCGCCCGGCGGGTCTTGCGGATGATTTCGGCCGGAGCTTCCTCGTCGTCGTCGGCGTCGTACCGGCTGTCGCCGGTCAATTGCCCGATATCGGAGGAATGCAGAAAGGCGGCCTTTTCCATGCCGATATCGACAAAGGCGGCCTGCATCCCCGGCAACACCGTCTTAATTCTTCCCTTGTAGATGTTCCCCACCAACCGGTGCTCTTCGGAACCCTGCACCAGCAGTTCGACCAGACGGCCGTCCTCCAGCAAAGCGACCCGGGTTTCATGGGGTGTGGAATTGATGACTATTTCACGCTTCAATGTCTCACCTCCTTTCGCGCGTCGGTAAAAATCTGTTGGTTGGTGATACGGTACCCATTGATAAAGGCGGCGCCGTCCATGACCCGCTTGCCCTCCGGCTGTACGCGGAGCAGGCCCAGCGGGCCGTCGCCGGCGCCGACAAAGAGCCGTCGGCCTTTGGCCGCCAGACGGCCCGGTTCCAGATGCGCCGGCGACGACTCGGCCGCCAGCGTCGACTGGAGAATTTTCACTTGTAAATCGCCGAGGAAGCTGAACGCCCCCGGCCGTTCGGAAAACGCCCGGATATGATCGTGTATCCGCCGCCGCTCCATGCGCCAGTCAATCAGACCGTCCTCGGGATGAATCTTCGGCGCCGGCGTGGCCAGCGAATCGTTCTGGCGCGACGGTTCGAATCCCGGCTCGGCGATCTTCTCCAGCGTTTCGAGTAGAAACGGCCCGGCCATCCGGGACAACCGCCCGGAAAGCGAGGAGTAGTTCTCATCCGGATCGATCGGCGTGGAGGTTTGAGCGATCATCGCCCCCTCATCCACCCTGCGGGTCAGGAAAAACGAGGTTAACCCGGTGGTGGTCTCCCCGTTTTTCAGAGCATGATGAATCGGCGCCGCTCCGCGATACTTCGGCAGCAGCGAGGCATGAATGTTGATCGCCCCGCATCGGGGCAGGCGATACAGGTTTTCCGGCAGGATACGGAAGGCGATGACGACGAACAGATCGGCCCCCAGCGACGCCATCGACTGGATGAACGCATCATCCTTGAGCGATTGAGGCTGATAGACCGGAAGATCGTATTCCAAAGCGAGCGTCTTCACCGGGCCGGGGATGGTTTTATGCCCCCGGCCGGCCGGTTTATCCGGGCCGGTCACAACCGACAGCACCTTATGATGGGAACCGATCAGAGTCGTCAGGGGAAAACAGGCAAACTCCGGCGTCCCCATGTACACCACATTCATCCAGTTGTCGGTCGGCGAAGCGAGTCGATTGTCAGGCGGATTTGGCCAGTTTTTTCAACTTGCGGTCGACGAGCGCCCGGCTGACGGTCGAGAAGTGGTCGATGAACAACACTCCGTCCAGATGGTCGTACTCGTGGAGGATTGCCCGGGCATAGATGCCGTCGGCCTCCTCGACGAATTCCTTGCCGTCCAATCCCAGCGCCCGAACCCGAACGTGATCGGGCCGGGTCAATAATTGGTAAATACCCGGAAAGGAAAGACACCCCTCTTCATACTCCGTCGCCCCGGAGGTCTCAAGAATCTCCGGGTTGATAAACGCCTTGGGTTCGGCGGAGATATCGAGGGCGGACAAATCCACAATGAAGATCCGCAGAGACACGCCCACCTGCGCCGCCGCCAGTCCCAGACCACCGGCTTCCTTCAGCGTGGCCGTCATGTCGGCCACCAAGTCTTTGATCTCGGAGGTTATTTCACCCACCGGACGGGACATCTCCCGCAAAACCGCGCTCCCGTATTTGACAATCGGCCTGATCGCCATTGCCGCTCCACACGTCCTTATTCGACCTTCCCGGCGATGGAAGATCGCAGGAACTCCAGTTTAACGTCCTCACTCACCTTGAGGACGACGATATTTTTCTCCTCGTTGAACGAGGCGATGGTGCCGAACATACCGCTCGAAGTCACCACCCGATCGCCCTTCTTGAGGGCGGCCAACAACTTCTGATGCTCCTTCTGTTTTTTCATCTGCGGCCGGATAAGTAGCAGCCAGAAGATGACAAAAATCAGGACAAAAGGAACCAAGGTAAACAGCATCCCCGTCATCCCGCCTTGTTGCCCCCCGGCGGGCTGGGATGCCATCGCTAACACATAATTCAACACCTACTCCTTGTTTTATCGGCAGATATGGCCTCCAGCCATCACTCAACCTACTAGAACTAAACAAGAAAATAGACCTTTTGTTTACAAAACGCAACCGCTTTCCCAATAATTTTGACTTCGGGGTGTGCCACCCATCCAATTATTGGACAATATCTTAGATATGTTTGATCACTCGCATCACTTCCCGGCCAGAGCGGCAAAGATGTTCAGGACATCCTGCCGGTAGAGGGGTTTCGGATTGCCGAGATACCCGTCTTTCGTCCCGTAGATTCGCAGGGCGTCATCGGCCATCGCCTCGAAACGGGAAGTATCGCCGATACCGACCTCTTTCAGAGTCATAAGACGCCCCACCGAGGCCAAAAACCGCTTCATCGCCTCGACCCCGGCTTTGGCCAACTCCTCGTCCGAACGGCCATCGCGATGGATATCGAACAGCTCTTCGGCCAGCATGGCGTACTTGGCTGGACGGCTCTTATATGAATATTCCATGATGGCCGGCAACAACAACGCCAACCCCCGGCCGTGGGATATGTCGTAATGACCGGATAGGGAATGTTCCAGGGCATGGATCGGGTACGCCCGGTCGCGGCCGGAACCGACCATACCCGACAAAGCCACCGCCGAAGCCCACGACAGGTTGGCCCGGGCCTCGATATTCTTCGGCTCGCGCAACACGATCGGCAGGTTTTCCATGACCGTCTTGATCACCCCCATGGCGAACCGGTCCTGCACCGGCGTATTGTCGGCGCCGGCGAAAAATCCCTCGATGACGTGGCAGATGATATCGATACCGCCGTCGGCGGTATAATCGGCCGGAACCGTGACGGTCAGTTCCGGGTCGATAATCGAGACTTTCGGAAACAGCAACGGCGAACCGAGGACCGCCTTCTCGCGGGTTTCCCAA
>JAAZOE010000195.1 GCA_012797915.1 Candidatus Zixiibacteriota bacterium
GCGGCGTGCCGTTCTGGTATTACAGCGACGATTCGCTGCAACGCCAGTGGATCGCCGGTGCCACGGAATCCCAATTGAAGGTTTTCGGGCGGTTGCATCTGAAACTGATGAAAGAAATGGACGCGTATCTGGGCTTGCGCGGTTCGGATAACCCCTTCGACCTGGCCGATATCGATCCCAAGCAACTGCAGCGGAACCGGCTGCTCTACCGTAAACCGGTGTACTCCGACCAACTCGTCAAACACAGCCGCTGGTGCGTTCTGCGCTTTCCCAACAATGCCATGGCCCAGCTGGCCGAAATGAGCCAGGAGAAGTTCGAACAGTTCTATTACGACGTCTGTTGTCTCGATTACGCCAAGATGTCCAAAGCCATGGATCCGCTGGTGAAATTGATGGAGAAGACCGACCGGGTCCGCCTCGTTTCTCCCGGCACCGACCTGACCTTCTCCATCAAGGGCATCCCGGTCATTAAGTGCGACGGGATCAATAACATCCCCGACGGTGAAGTCTTTACCGCTCCGGTCAAGGAATCGATCAACGGGGCGATTACGTTCAACGCGCCGTCGCTGGTGGAGGGCGTCACCTTCGAGAAGGTCTCGCTGAAATTCAAGAACGGCAAGATTATCGAGGCGGCCTGCCAGAGCCAAACCGAACGCCTGAACCGAATTCTCGACACCGATCCCGGCGCCCGGTATACTGGGGAATTCGCCCTCGGCCTGAACCCATTTGTCCGGCATCCGATGAAGGATACGCTGTTCGACGAGAAGATCGCCGGGTCGCTGCATCTGACGCCGGGGGCCTGTTACGATGAGGCCCCTAACGGCAATCACTCGGCCATCCACTGGGATATGGTCTTGATTCAGCGGAAGGATTACGGCGGTGGCGAGATCTGGTTCGACGGGAAGCTGATTCGGAACGACGGCGTCTTCACCGACGCTGCTTTAGAGAAGGCACTTTCAGCCAAGGCGTTGAAAGCCCGCTAGACGATTTCTCTTCGGAAACGACGATCACGACCTCGGTCCCGCGGCAACCGCCGCGGGATCTTTTTTATTTACCCCGGACGTTTGGGTGAGGACGACTCCGGCGACGATTATCACCGCCCCGATGAGAAACGGGGCCGAGATCGCTTCCCCCAGCATGAAATATCCAAGGATGCCGGCGACAATCGGTTGGGCGTTGGACAGCACCGACACCCGGCTGGCGTCCATGAACTTGAGCAACCAGTACCAGATGGAGTACCCGATGACCGAGGTCACGATGGTGACATATCCGATAGACCACCAGCCGGCGGCATCGAGACGGGACAGGTCGGCGGTCAGGAAACGGTACACACCGTAAGGAAAATAGACGGCGGCGCCGGCGGCAAGCGTATAGGCGCTGGCCCGGAACGCCCCGTATTTCTGCACCAGCGGCTTCCCCCATACCAGATAGGCTGCCCAGGCGGCGACGGCCAGGAAAATAATGACATCCCCTTTCAACGAGATCCAGTCGAGATGCAAACCGCGATCCAGCAGAATACCGGCCGACCCGGCGACGGCCAGGAGGATGCCGATTCCCTTGTGCGAGGACCAGGCTTCCCCCCCCGCCCCAATCGCCATGACGTAGGCGAAGACCGGCGTCAGGGTAAACAGCAGCGCCCCGTGGGCGGCGGTGGTAAACGCCTGTCCATACAGGTACAGTAATTGATTCCCGAAAATAATACCGACGCCCAGAATCCAGATTCGCTTTTGATCCGAGGCCGGTATCGGCGTCACCCGTGATTGTCGGGTCCGCCACCGGGAAACGGCCAAAAGGATCGACCCGGCCACCGTGAAACGGATAAAGGCCACGGTGAACGGATCGACCTGCTGAAGGGCGATCCGGGCGAAAACGAATGTGCCACCCATGAGCATTTGGTGAACCGCAGCGATAAGCACGAGGACGGACAGGGAGACGGCTCGGAAACGGGCCATAGTGCGGTCAAATTCCCAGCGTGCGACCGCCATCGATGGCCGTGGCCGTCCCAGTAATAAATCCGGCCTGTTCGGAAGCCAGAAAGGCTACCAAGGCGCCCAATTCCTCCGGCTTGCCCAGGCGCCCGAGCGGGACGGTCGCCGTCCATCCGGCGAACACCTCCGCTTCGCTCTTGCCGGTTTGGGAGGCAATGGCGGAGGCCAGATACTTGAGC
>JAAZOE010000196.1 GCA_012797915.1 Candidatus Zixiibacteriota bacterium
CTGTTGATTGACCGGGGGTTCTTTCCGGCGGCTTTCCGCACCGGATGGACCTGGGAGAACGATGCCTTTTCCCGCTGGGTGGAGGATATCATTCCCTTCGACTTTTCCGCCAATCCGCCGCATAAAAACACTCCCAAGAAACGGGAGCCGTTGCGCAACCAGTACGACTGGTCGCGAGCCCCGAAGGAATTCCGGGGGTATCACCCGGATGCCAAGGATTATCAGATTCCCGGTAAGATGCGGCGCTGGATATTCCGCACCAACGACGACAACAAGGCTGCCGGCTGGCAGAAAATCTTCCAGCTGGCCCGGCTGGGCAAAAACCAGCTGGCCGCGATTACCTGTCACAGTTATGACAACATCGCCCTATTGCTCGATACCATGCTGCCCAATTTCATGCACCAGGCGCTTTTGGCCGAGGTCAAGGTCAAATTCGTGACCGCTTCGGCCGCCGCCGCGGCCATCACGGGCAAAGCATCCCTTCCGGCGTCTCCGCTTCGGATCGACCGCGCCGGCGACACATTGTTCATCATTTCCGATACGTTGATTTACCAACCGGCGCCATACTGTGCAATCAAGACGTCCGAGGGGATATACCGCCGGGCGTTCGCGCATTCGTTGGGGAGGAAGACCGGGCGATGGTACTATGCCTTGGAGGGGATGGAAGATTTCGTCTTCGCCTGTGCCGTAACCAGTCGCTCCGGCCTCACCGCCGTCGCCCGGTATGAGGATCTTCAATGATATGCATTAAGACGGGCGGAAGCCAGTAGTCGGCCCTTTCCCATATATACCACGGTCGCTTCAGCTAAGACCGACCATACTTTTGATATCGCCGGTGCGAGGATATCGTTCCGATACATCAATATCAAATGATGGGGGCCTGGGATTCGCGTATAATAAATAGTGGCGGACGGCGCGCCATCCGCCACGGTTCCCTGGAAGCGCTTGCATCCCCGTAGCCTCGCGGATTCTCACGCTTCCGGGGAATGAGGTCTTTTCCTGCGATCAGGCGGTGGAAAACAAGAGAACACCCCGGGCATATGGACGCGGTGGGCGGCTTCGTCCGACGCCGCAGGGGGGCACAGTCTATGTCAACGGCCCGGAGCCGATTCCGCTTCCCGAAGGGGGCGGATCGGGAATGATAATCCACCCGATGATATACACCAGGATCGCCGGAAGGATGGCGGTAAAAATGGCCACCAGCACGGTGACCAGCCGGATCACGGTCGAGTCGACCTCGAGGTATTCGGCCAACCCGCCGCAGATGCCGGCGATTTTGGAATCGGTCCGCGATTTGTACAGTCGTTTCATCTCCCCTCATCTACGGCCGCCGACGACAAAGGTTGCGTCCGCCGGTCGATTCCGCCGGGGAAGAGCCAGCCGCCGTTACAGCGTGAAATCCATCAGCTGGCTATACCGCTCGGTGTCGTACGGCGACAACTGCCAGGTAAAATGAAGCGACAGGTTGAACGGCGACAAAAACGGCGTCAGGTTGGTCAGGCCGAACCCGATCTCGGTGTACGGTTTCAGCGCTGTCCGGATATCCTCGTTCCCCGGATACGCGGGTTCGTTCCGGAACTCAGTCCAAAAGGCGCCGCCGTAGACCTTCAACCCAACCGGGAGCTTTTTAAGGAACCCGATCCCGCTGTTACGGAAGGTGAAATGACCGAAATCATGGGACAGGTAGACCGAGGCCGCCCGGTCGCCGCCGAAGTTGCTTTCCCCCACGGTGTTGAATCCGCGCCGACGGAAGAAATCCGGGTCCTGAAAATCGATGCTGAAATACCGTTGCGGCGGCAGATGACGGTCGGATGTCCCGGCGTAGCCGGTCAGGGTCGTAATCCCCAAACCGGAGAATTTGCTCTGTGCCTGGGCCTTGATATAATAGCGACGGTAATCAAAGTCGGAACCGGCGAAATCGGGCGAGGAATATTCCGCCCCGACCTCGCACAGGAAAAAATCGGTCGGGTCGGTGGTCAATTCCACCCCCTTGTTGTTGATCAACGGACGGGAATCATATCGAAGAGCCGCTCCCAGCGACCGCAGGTCTCCCTCGATGATCGGCGGGTTGAAGCGGTGTCGGACGCTTCTCCGAAACACGCTGTGGCCGACCGAGGTGGCCAACGATGTTTGCCGATAATCGGAAAAGGTCACCACCAGCCGGGTGAAATCCACCGGCTTGACCGAGGCAAACAGCTCATACCCCCGTTCCCGGTAGTAGTCGAACGGATCGATCTTGAAGAAAAAGGCGTTGAAGGAAGGATTGTATGCCGGCGAGGAGATGACCGTCGGGCGATGAACGACCTCGTTCTTGACCGTCCCACCCACCCAGAGTTTTTGATCTTCCCGAAGACGAACGCTTCCCCCGGCCTCGTACTGCCAGTGATGGTCGGAGAATCCGTACCCGGCCTTGGCGCGCAGATGACGCCCGGCGAACTTGTTGACATCCGTACCAAATCCAAGATAATGCCCCTCGACCCGGTTGTAATGATACAGGTCGGGATATCCGACCGTCATCACCAGCGCACCCATCGCGGCCCCCATGAGGAGCTGCTTGCCCAGCGGTTTCGGCGCGTGCTCCAGGGAATCGATCCGGGTATATCCATATTTTTCCAATCCGGTCAGCGGCAACGACTGCCGTTCGGCCCAGATTGCGCTGTCGACCCGATCGGCGTTGCGGTCGACCTCCAGTTGATACTCGCCGAACGTCCCCTGGGGCAGGCCGCCATCGATGATATAGTCGGAGATGGCCA
>JAAZOE010000197.1 GCA_012797915.1 Candidatus Zixiibacteriota bacterium
ATCTGGGGGAGGCCCTGCGGAAGCTTCAGGCTCCGCTGGGCGTGTACGGCATCAACGGCAACCACGAGTATTTCGGCGGGGTCGAGAAGGCGGATGCCTATCTTCGTGACCACGGCATCACCATGCTCCGGGACGAGGTGGTCGTGGTCGACGACGCGGTTACTCTGGTCGGGCGGGAGGACCGGTCGGCCAACTGGCGCGGAGGGGGCGGCCGCAAACCGCTCGGCGAGCTGATGGCTGCTGTCGACACAAGCCGTCCAGTGATCGTGATGGATCATCAACCGTTCCATCTCAGGGAAGCAGCTGCGACCGGCGCGGACCTGCAGGTGTCGGGACACACCCATCACGGCCAGTTATGGCCGTTCAATTATATCACCGAGCAAGTCTATGAAGTCAGCCGGGGGTACAAACAAGTCGACGGCATGCATGTGTATGTCTCCACCGGGTTTGGCACCTGGGGTCCGCCGGTGCGGGTCGGCAACCGCCCGGAAATCGTCAAGATCATCCTTCATTTCCGACCATAAGTGCGTTCCTCGGCCGGCACGGGCGTCCGGGTAATCAGAAAATAATCGATGACGTGCGGGTCAGTGTTTCTTGATGACGGTCACTTCGCCGGCGTTGAACGGGCGCAACCCCTCCGGCGTGTCCAGCACCAGGTTGCCGTTGTCGTCGATATCCACTGCCGTGCCGACCACCGTTTTGCCGCGCTGGTCGAGGCTGACTTTCTTACCCAGCAGGAATGAATATCTGATGATCCGCTTGCGTAACGGCGCCAGACCGCCTTTCAAGAATCGGCGATAGTCCTTTTCGAAGGCGACCAGGAACTTCTGCAGCAATTCCACCCGCCGAATCAGCTCTTTGAACTCCACGCGAAGCGATGTCGCCGTCGAGGCGATATCGGGCGGAAAATCCCGGCGGTGATGGTTGACGTTGATACCCACGCCGATGACGACATAATGCACCCGGCCGACCTCGGCCGACAGCTCGGTCAGGATCCCGGCGACCTTGCGGCCGTTGACCAGGCAGTCATTGGGCCACTTGATCTGCACTTCCAGGGCGTCATATTCCGCAATCGTATCGGCCAGAGCCAGGGCGGTCAGAACCGAAAGGCCGGGGGCCTTGACCGGATCGATATCGGGGTAGAGGATGATCGACAGGTAGATGCCGGCCTGATCTTTGGAAAACCAGATTCGTCCCAGCCGGCCGCGGCCGTGGGATTGCGACTCGGCCACGACGATCGAGCCGTCGGGGGCCTTGACTTCGGCCAACTGGGCGGCGACGCCATTGGTGGACTGGACCGACTTGTAGGCGTAGATGGTCTTGCCGACGAAAGAAGTTTTCAGGCCGTGGGCGATTTCGGCGGCCAACAGCAGGTCGGGGGAGGATAGGAAGGCATAGCCGCCGGTGCGGTCGGCACGGATGTCGTACCCGGTCTGCCGCAGGAGGTCGATGACAAAGACGATATCCGATTTCTGACAGCGAAATTTTTTGGCCAGGTGCTCGACCGGGAAGAACCGTCCGGGGCGGACCCGAATGGCTGCCAGGACCTGATCGGAAAGGGCATTGAGGACGGCGTTATTCATCGTCGAGGAATTTCAGCGAGAAGTCGGAGGCCGGCGCGGAATGGGTCAGGGCGCCGATGGAAATGTAATCGACCCCGGTGCGCGCCACCTCGGCGATATTGGCCAGGGTGACATTGCCGGACGCCTCCAACTTGATGTCGGCTCCGGCCGGATGACGCCGAGTATATTGGACCATTTCCTTCAGCATTTCCGGGGAACGGTTATCCAGAAGAATCCGCTTAATCCCGCCGTCGAGCGCCTCCCGCAATTGCTCGATACTTTCCACCTCCACCTCGATGTCGATGGCGCTGGGATCGGTGTGGAATGTCTGCAGGAAACCGTCGGAGGCCAGGTAATCGCGAACCCGCGCGATCGCCTCGGTCACCGATCCGGCGGCCGCG
>JAAZOE010000198.1 GCA_012797915.1 Candidatus Zixiibacteriota bacterium
CCCGCCGCAGCAACGACAACCGTCTACATCCGCTGGTCTTTGGGCAGGGATTGAAATTCAGGGAATTTATACTTCGTGTAGTACCCGCCGCCGATATAGGCGGTCAGGTCGGCAAACGTCGAAGGGTCGATATACCCCGGTTGGCCTCCCAAAAGTTGGCCGTCGGCCGCAAAGAAGAAGGTCGCCGGGTACCCGGTGACTCTCAGCTTCTCGGCCAGGCCGGCAAACGTCAACTCCTCGCCGGTAAACCGAACAACGCCGTTCTTCTCCGGATTGATACGGATATTGACGAACCGGTCGTTCAACTGCTTTTGGACATCCGCGTCGGCGAACGTCTCCGCCTTCATCTTCTTGCAGAAAGTGCACCAGTCGGTCTCAACGAAGAGAAACACCGGCTTGCCGCCGGAGGCGACCGCCTCTTTGGCGATCCCCGGATCGGCCCAGGCGATGTTTTTCTCCCCGGCCGCGGCGGAACCGGTCGAATTTCCCCGGAAACCGTACAGGATCAGCAGGCCGACGGCGACAATGCCGACTATGGTCAACACGCGTTTGTTCATGGTCAAGACTCCTCCGTCCACGACGGATCAGATTGTGTTACGCTCACGAAAACCCACCTCGTCCGCAGCCGCCGGATCGGCCGCACAATGGCGCGGAACCGGAACCGCCGACGGCGGCGGCGAAGGTCGAAAAGAGACGGTCACACCGGTCGGAACCGCATTTCGGACAGACCGGGGTCTTCTCCGGCACGGTTTTCCCGACCAGGATTTCAAAGACTTTTTCGCAGTCGCGACATTTGTATTCGTACAGCGGCATGGTATCCTCGCTGGTTATTAATTTCCGGCGGCGGCTCGGTCGACGATATCGACCACGATCCGATCGACTTCCTGCGCGACCGTTTCCAGTCCGCTTTTCGGTAATATCTCTTTCATCGCCAGTGGACGCATCGCCTTGATCATCGTCTTGCCCCCCTCGGTGTAGACGTTGATTTTGCAGGGGAGGAAGATCGACACCCGCATGTCCTTGCTCAGCGCCTCGTGGGCGAACTTGGCATTGCATATTTCGATGATTTTCAGCGGTTCGCGGGTGAACCCCTTCTCCGCCAGGGTCGCTTGGACGTCGTGAACGTGCAAGACGCGAAACATCTTCTCCGCCGTCAACCGCTCGACATCGGCCACGACCGTCTCGAACGGCCGGTCGGACGTCACCGTGTATTCCAGATTCATCGCTTACCCCTCGATGATGGTGAACGCATGGGTGATTTTGGTCACCCCGGCCAGCGTGGCGCCGACCGAACAATATTTTTCCTCGGACAGCTGGATGACCCGCTCGACTTTGGCCGGATCGA
The DNA here is from genome assembly GCA_012797915.1 of Candidatus Zixiibacteriota bacterium. Lineage (GTDB taxonomy): Bacteria > Zixibacteria > MSB-5A5 > GN15 > JAAZOE01 > JAAZOE01. The sequence goes on from JAAZOE010000198.1 coordinate 1,346, forward strand.
GATTCTTGCCGGTGATTCGGTAATCCAGGTGAGCTTTCGTGATTGCGCGGGGAGTCTCCTCCCGTTGTTCATAGCTGACTTTTACCGTCAATCCGTTGATTTCCAGCTTCATTTTCTTCCCGATATGGACCACATCGATCCCCGTGCACCCGGCCAGGCCGAACATCACCAGTTCGACCGGTTGGTACCCTTCTTCGTTCCCCCCCGCCGCCAGCGACCCGTCGGTCGTGATCGGAAGGCCGAACCGGGACTCCCCCGTAAACTTGAATCCCCCTTGCCATTCCATGCTGATTTCCACGATCTGTCCTCCTGCATGCAATCCCTTCGTCTTTCCTGTCCCTTTAGATACCAGAAACCGGCAAAGGATTCAAAAAGTTTTCCGTTTTTGGCGCCAAAAGACGGCCGGCCTCCGGCAAAACAGGTCCGACGGCCTCCCCGGAGGGCAAAAAAAGGCGGTTGTTACATGATTTTCGGAACCGGAATCGAAGGATAGCCGTATAATATGGTGAGGAACAGAGAGTGCTGTAGTTTTCTAGTGCGACATAGCTTTAATCTCCTGGATCGGGGCGTGACGGCGGTCACGCCCTTTTTATTTGTTTTAGGCCGAGAAATGACGGCCGTCCGAAAAGACGCCGCGGCGAACTCGACCACTCTAGGCCGGGGTACGAAGATTGTTTCCGGCGACGATCCGGCCCGATCGGCCGGAATCGATACGAATTGTGACACGGTGGTCGAAACAACGGCGACGGCCCGGCGTACAAAAAAGAGAACCGGCCGGAGGGGATCCGGCCGGTTCACGGAATGGATGCGGTTTCACTTCGATGCATCCGGGTGGCTTGTCTATGGCAACCTGACATGCCGCGGCCCATCATGCCGCGGCATGTTTTCATTATCACCTTTGTTATGCGAAGGGAACCATAACGCTAGTCCCCGATCCCTAAGCAACGATGTCTGATTTAGTTTAGAAGTCCAACCGCGTTGTCAAAAACCACCTGCGGAGTTAATATACGGCAGGCTTTTTCGGAGCGCAATACTTTTTTTCGGGTCGCATGGCCGGCCCAACGACAAGGTAGTCGGTCAGGCCAAATCCTCCTGACGGAGAATGTCTCCGCGAATGCCGATGACCACCTCCCGAAGGGGGAATTCGGCTCCGGCGGCCTGATAGGCTTCCAGGGCGGCGGCTTTCAACCCGCCACAGCAGGGGACTTCCATGATCATGACCGTAACCCCGGTACACCCGGACTGCCGGAACAAGATTTCCAGTTTTTGCCGGTAGTGGGCCAGATTGTCCAGTTTCGGGCAAGCCACCAGAAGAGCTTTCCCGGCCAGGAACCGTCGGTGAAAGTCGCCATAGGCGAAACCGCAGCAATCCGCCGCCAGCAGGACCTCTCTCCCCGCCAAAAACGGTGCGGTCGGGGGAACCAGCATCAGCTGGACCGGCCACTGGGTCAGGGTGGACGGGATTTCGCCCGATGGGGCCGATTCCATCTCGCTTTGGAGTCCCCCCGGCACGAACGACCGGACCGCCGATCCCGGGCATCCGCCATGGTGTCCCATCATGCCGGGCGCCGGCGCGACGCGGAATCCACCGGCGGGAGCAAGCCCCGGAGGCGACGCCGACAGGGCCTGTGGTCGGGACGTATCCGGCGTTCCGTGTCCCGGCACGGCGCTTTCATCGAACGGATCGGCTGCCCGTTTCTCGATCGTGATCGCTCCGCGGGGACAGGTTCCCAAGCAGGCCCCGATGCCGTCGCACAGGTTTTCGGCCACCAGTCGGGCCTTGCCGTCGATGATTTGGATGGCCCCCTCTGCGCAATTCGGAACGCACTCGCCGCAGCCATCGCACAGCTCTTCATCGATTCTGATGATATCGCGCACCAGTTTTGTCGTCATTGTTCCTCCACCGATGGTTTCTGTTCATTGCCGACAGTATCGGCAATCGGGGGACGGGCGACCTTGACTCAAGTCAAGCGATTACGGTTTTTTACCGGAGGCCTGATCGGCCAGTTTGCGGCGGTCGCGGATGATGACCGTGTCCCCCTCGACGGCGATGATGCCGAGACGGGTCAGCCGGGCGAACGCGCGGGAGAGGGTTTCGGGAATGGTGCCAAGGAGTGAGGCCAGCGTCATCTTCTTTTCGGGCAGATGGACGGCTTGGGTCACCGGATCGGCGGCGGATAGTTGATCGCGAAGATACCCGGCCAGGCGGGTGCTGACATCCTCCAGCGACAGTTGTTGAACCAGACGGGTCAGATGATGGAGGCGAACCGAAAGCCCGGCGATCATGTTCAGGGCCAGGATCGGGTGTTTTCGGATCAGTTCCAGAAAGTCGTCCCGTGAAAATGAAAGGACATCGGTTTCGACCACTGCCTGGGCCGAGGCCGGAAACCGCCGTTCGGCGAACAGAGCCGCCTCGCCAATGGATTCCCCCGGCCCGGCCAAAAGGAGAATTTGCTCTTTGCCGTCGGCGGCGGTCTTGAAGATTTTCACCTTGCCGGTCATGACCACGAAGAACTGGTCGGCCCGATCGCCCTCCATGAAAAGAAACGTCTCCGCTTCCAGCGATCGTTGGCGACCGGCGTTTCTGATGACGGTCAAGTCCTTTTCGGTCAGCCCCGAAAAAAGGGCCGAATCGGCCAGGGCGCGTTCCATGCCCTCAAAATAGACAGGCCCATCGAAAACGGCAAGGATAAGTTGACGGGAGGGCGATGCTACTTGATCACGTCTTTGAGAAGCTGCTCGATATCGGACATCTTGAACGGTTTGTTGAGGAAGCCGTCGGCCATGGAATTCATCAGGCTGTTGCCGTCGTCGTCGAGCGCATAGCCGGAAATGACCACCACCGGCATGGCCGGTTTCATTTCCTTGATTCGCTTGAGCAAATCCAGCCCGGACATCTTGGGCATGCGCATGTCGGTGATAACGAGCTGGTAGCTGTTCTGGTCGACCTTTTCTATGGCTTCGAGGCCATCGGCCGCCCGTTCCGATTCGTAGTCAAAAACCTCCAGCATCTCCGACAGGAGGGAGGACATATTGGGATTATCATCGACGATCAGAATTCGGCCGTTCATTTTTGCCATAGTCCTTTATCTTCTAACGATATCGGCATTCTATACGGAATGTTTAGGAAAATCCTGCTCCAGCCGGACGGAGATGGCGGCCAGCAGGCGGTTGAGGCCGACCCGTTGGGTGGCCGAAATCGGAATGGCACCATCGGAAGAACCGGCCGGCACGATCGCCTCCGGGGCCAGCAAATCTGTTTTGTTATATACAGTTAGACGGGGAATCCGCGCCGCGCCTATATCTCCCAGGACCCGTTCAACCACCCCGATCTTGCGGTCCAGATACGGATCGGAGCAGTCCACTACCAAAAGCACCAGATCGGCCCGTTTGACCTCTTCCAGGGTGGCCCGGAACGAGGCTACGAGTTGATGGGGGAGTTTCTCGATAAACCCGACGGTGTCGGTCAACACCGCCTTCTGGGGGTATTGTCCGGCCAGCCGCCGGGTGGTGGAATCGAGGGTCGAAAACAACTGGTCGGCCTCGGCCACCCCGGCCTTTGTAAGGCAGTTGAACAGGGTCGATTTCCCGGCGTTGGTGTAACCCACCAGCGCGATCTTGAAGAACCCCTCCCGTCCTTTCCGCTGGGTCTGCCGCTGACGATCGATCTTTTTCAGCCGTTCTTTCAGGGCGGCGATTTTCTTGGTCACGGCCCGGCGGTCGGTTTCCAACTGCGTTTCGCCGGGGCCCTTCGTGCCGATCCCCCCCTGCTGGCGGGACAGGTGGACCCATAATCCGGTCAGGCGGGGAAGGAGATATACCATCTGGGCCAGTTCGACCTGCAGGCGGGCCTCGGCAGAGCGGGCGTGCAGGGCGAAGATATCCAGAATAAGCATGGCCCGGTCGATGACCTTGACGTTGAATTTTTCGCCGAGATTGCGTTGCTGGTTCGGCGACAGAAGCTCATCGAAAACGACCAGGTCGGCTTCCGTCTCCTCGACTGCCGCGGCGACCTGTTCGGCCAGGCCGCGGCCGATGAAATAGGCCCCATCCGGTTTATCCCGCTTCTGGATGAAGCGGGCGACTTCCAGCCCTCCGGCGGTGGCGGTCAGCCGGGCCAGTTCATCGACGGCGTATTCCGCCTCGTCTTTGGAGGTGGAGCCGAGGGCGGTCCCGATGAGGATGACCCGTTCGGCCCGATTGTCGTTGCCGGTTTCGTACATGCGCCGTAAATATAACGGATGACCGGCCCCTGTCGCGATGGTTTTTTGGGGACCCGTCCATTCCATTCGATGCGGACGGCGACAGGAAAATGACCGGGTGGTGGGACCGGGTCGCCGGTTTTCGAGGCTCGAAATTCATGATTGCGCCGGGAGGGAATTGTCGTATACTCTACCAGGCAACGTCATACCATGAGGGCCAACATGACCAACAAACTCGTTCCGATAGACCCCTGCGTGATCAAGGACAACGTCTTCACCCTGATCGGCAACGACTGGATGCTGGTGACCGCCGGCACCCCAAAATCGTTCAACATGATGACGGCCAGCTGGGGAACCATGGGAGAACTCTGGCACAAGAAGGTCTGCTTCTGTTTTGTCCGTCCCACCCGCCACACCTATCAGTTCATCACCAAGGCCGAGACGTTCACGCTCAGCTTTTTCGATGAGACCTACCGCGAGACGCTGAATCTGTGCGGTTCCAAGTCGGGGCGGGATATCGACAAGGTCGCCGCCACCGGTCTGACACCGGCGGTGACCGAAACCGGTTCGGTCTATTTTGAACAAGCCCGGCTGGTGTTGGAATGCCGGATTCTCTACACTCATGATTTGGATCCCCAGCGGTTCATCGATCCGAAGATTCATGACTCCTATCCGGAGAAGGATTACCACCGGATGTTCGTCGGCGAGGTGATCCGCTGTCTGGCCCGTCCGGAGCGGTAAGGGCAACCTGGATGGGTCTGCGCGATTTTCTCATGACGAGGGGGTCTAACCTGTCGGCGCCGACCCCCGACTGGTATTTTTGTCTGGATACATTTCCGCCAAGGGAAACCGACCCCCAGGGCGAAACAACGATCAGAGGCGGAGTATGATACGAACAGCGCGCATCATCAGTTTTGGCTTCATGCTCTCTCTTCTTCCCGCCGCTCTGGCGGCGCAAACCGACACGGTGAAATATGTCCCCCGGTACCATGACCCGGTGCTGGAAGAGATACGGGTGAAGGACAGCACGGTCAAGGCGGAAGAAGACAGCGTGACCTCAAAGATTCGCGAGACCCAAAGGGTATTCAAGGACGCGGAAGAGAAGAAGGAAAAGACGCTTCGTTTCGACGTGAGCAAGATTGTCCGACCCGCTTCTCCGGAAGCGTTCAAGCCGGCCTTCCATTTCCCACCCGTTCGCCAATATATGACCAGCACCTGCTGGTCGTTTTCGACGACTTCATTTATGGAATCAGAAGTCTATCGCCTGACCGGACAAAAGATCAAACTGTCGGAAATGTTCACCGTCTACCATGAATTCATCGAAAAGGCGCGTTACTTCCTGCGGCAACGGGGGGAAAAGGGGATCCCCGAGGGGGGCGAATCGAACGGCCTGCTTCGGATCATACGGCAGTATGGCGCGGTCCCGGAGGAAGCGTATTCCGGTACGACCGACCCCGACGGCCGTCACGATCATGATCGGATGTTCCGCGAGCTTTCCGACTACCTGGAATTTGTGAAAGACCATGATATGTGGGACGAGGAAGAGGCGCTGGCGGGGGTCCGGGCGATTCTGAACAAATACATGGGCGCGCCGCCGGAGGCGGTGACCTGGGGCGGCAAAACCATGACGCCGAGGGAATTCGCCACCGACGTTTTGAGACTCAATCCGGACGATTATGTCGATCTCGTGTCCACACTGGCGGAACCGTTTTACGCCAAGATCGAATTCAAGGTCGAGGACAACTGGTGGCACGACAGCAGTTATTACAATGTCCCTCTGGCCGAATGGTATGCGGTGCTCAAGCAAGCGGTGCAAAACGGGTACACCGTGGCGATCGGCGGGGACGTATCCGAACCGGGAATGTACGGATTCGAGGATCTGGCGGTCGTGCCGGATTTCGACATCCCCCAGAAATATATCAATCAGCATTCGCGGGAGTTCCGCATCGCCAATGAAACGACCGGCGACGATCATGGGATTCATGTCGTGGGGATGACCCGGGCCGGCGGCCGCGACTGGTTCCTGATCAAGGATTCCGGCAGCAGCAGCAACTGGGGCCGATACAAGGGGTATTACTTCTACCGCGACGATTTTATTCGGCTGAAAATGCTGGGGTACCAAGTGCATAAGGATGCCGTTGCAGAACTGTTGAAGAAGTTCGACAAGTAGGGCCGAATTCCGGCCGGGGGCGGGGAGGCGCGATCGATGAAGGTGGCGGTGATATCCGATCTCCATTTCGGCGATCCGATGTGCACCATGATCGACCATACAACCCTCGGACCGGGGGAAAAGTACGACGCCTTTGTGCGCCGAGCCGGGCGAGGGAACGATTTCCTGATCCTGCTGGGGGACACCTGCGATTTTTCGATCACCGACTACGCCGAGGCCTACCAGATCGCCAAGGCGTTTTTCCGGCTGGTCCAGCAGGACCGGGTGGCCAAAAACATCATCTACATCGCCGGCAATCATGATTTCGACCTGTGGCACACGGTCGAACACCAGGCCAATATCATCCATCAGGTGGCCGAAGGTCGTCCGGCCCGCAATTTCCGCTGGTCGGTCCCGGGCGTGATCGATGACCGCGCCGCCAGCCCGGCCCGCGGATTCCAGCTTCCCGGCCACACGTCCGTGGTCGATCCCGACCAGCCGCCGCAGACGCGGGTGTTCATGGACTATATCACCCGGGACGAGAACGGCGGCGGACAGCCGACTAATTTCTATTTCGCCTACCCCAATCTGTATTTTATCACCGATCGACAGAGCATCCTGTTCACCCACGGGCATTATCTGGAACAGTACTGGACGGTGGTCGGCGAATGGGCGTTGAAGATCGCACGAGGGGACCTCGATATCGGCCGGCGGCTGGATTTGTGGGAACTGGTGGCGATCAACTTCCCCCTCTGTCAGTTTGGATGCGTCGGGATCGGGCAGGCCGGGCCCTTGACCAAACTGATGCGCGAAGTGCGCCAGGAGATGAAGGACCGTCGCTGGGAACGCATGGAGACGTACCTGCGGCGGATCGACGATGAACTCGATCGCCGGACGCCGTACCGCCTGTTCAACCCCAAGGAATGGGGGACCGATCTGGCCTCCTTCGTGGTCCGCCGGAGAATCCTGAAGGGAATGAAGCGGTTCAAATACGCCCGTTACTCCGACCGGTTCATTCAGAAACCGACGGTACTGGAGCGGTTCGCCGCCTATTTCGATTGCAGCCGGGCGGAAGTCGAACGGTTGAACGCCGACCATGGATTGGATCTTCCCTCGCCGACGGAGGTCGTCTTCGGGCATACCCATCAGCCGATTCCGATGGGCGACCCGGACGCCCCGACGGCCGTGATTGACGGCAGCGAGGCGGTGCGGTTGTATAATACCGGCGGATGGCTCTGGCGCGACGACAAATCCGGGTACCGCGAGTTCTGCGGCGCGTAGGTGATCACCTATCGTTCGGACGAGGGGTTTGTCTCGCATGCCATTGATTGAATGAATGCCCTTTTGAGTGGGGTGAGACTCCCCATCCCCGGAGGGGATGGGGTACCCCGACTTTCAGGTTGGAGAACTGGTGAACAGAATACGCGGGAATAACCGATGCCGATCCGCGACATTTTGATTTTGGGTAACCCTTTCTTGTGGGAAATATCACGACCGGTGGAAGACCCGATGGGGAACGACTGCCGCGGGTTGATTGCCGACCTCAATGATACCCTGGCGGATTTCCGGAACAAGAACGGTTTTGGACGGGGGATCGCCGCGCCGCAGATAGGCGTGCTGTCGCGGGTGATATTCGTCCGGACGCCCGAACCGGGATTCAGCGGAGCGCTGGTCAATCCGGTTATCACCGAAACCGATGCCACGACAATCGAGGTCTGGGATGATTGTTTCAGCGTCCCCGGCCTGATGGTGCGCCTGAAGCGCACGGCGAAAGTTCGCGTGAAGTATCTGGATGAACAGGGCCGCCATCGGTCGGTGGACGCCGACGGCGCGCTGTCGGAGTTGTTACAGCATGAAACTGATCATCTCGACGGCATCCTGACCGTCGACCGCGCGAAATCGGCGAAGGATATCTGTTCGCGCGAGGAATGGCTGCGGCGATATGGTCGGCCGGCGACGTCTTGAGCAAGTAGGTCGGCGTTCAGAACCGCCTGTGGCCGAGGAAACCCGGCATGATCTTGTTGACATGATTGCGGAAAAGCCAAAGGAGATAAACGATGACTGCTGAAGA
>JAAZOE010000199.1 GCA_012797915.1 Candidatus Zixiibacteriota bacterium
CCATCGTCGGCTGCTCGAACCGATCGGCAACATTCCACCGGCGGAACGGGAGGAGAAGTATTATCTTGGACGGGAAACCCCGGCCCTCGCGGCCGGATGACTCAACTAAACCACTCTCCGGAAAAACCGGGGCGGTTCAATATTGCAAAATTAGGACGCATGTGTCAGAGCAAAAGGCATATGCAGGAATGATTTGTCTAAACGAAGCGGTGACATATGCCTTAAAGGGTCAAGTTGCCGCTGCAAGACAACTATTATCCCGTGTAACATCGACTTTCGTTGATCAATTACGCGAAGAAGGATTATATTACGAATTCTGTGGATGGGTCTTTTTACTGGAAGAAGACTACCCCGCCGCCGAAAAAGCCCTTTTGCAGGGGCTGGACATATCACTGCGCATCGCCCCGGAATCGGCCCTCGTCTCGCAGATCAAACGTCGCTTGGCCGATGCCTGCTTCGGGCAGGCCAAATACGACCGGGCCCAAAAGTACGCCGATGAGGGATTATCCGTCGCCGAAAAGATCGGCGAACGGGTCGAAATCGCCGCCTGCTGGCGGGTCTATGCCCAACTGGAAAACCATCGCGGGCATCAGAGCACAGCCCGCGGGTGGTTTGCCAAGGCCATCGACATCTTCTCCATGATCGGATCGCAATACGAACTGGCCGCCACGCGGTACCTGGCCGCCGTGTCGGGCGTTTACCAGAATGGAGAACGACAAGCCTTGCTGAATTTGGCCCGAGCCTATTTCGAAAGCGAAGAGGTGGCGCCCTATCTTGCCAAGATTGACCTTGCCCTGAAGAAACTCCCAACCCCATCGGTTCGCACCGCCGATCAGGCGCCGACTATCATCGCCGAAAACGCCGCAATGCGCAAACTGATCGACTTGGCCCGGCATGTCGCCCAGTCGGATATGACCATCCTTCTAACCGGCCCCACCGGAACCGGAAAGGATTTGTTGTCCGAATATATCCATTATCATTCCGGGCGGACCGGAAAGTACGTGCCGGTTAACACCGCGGCCATCCCGGACGGCATGATCGAATCGGAGTTGTTCGGTCACCGCAAGGGGGCATTTACCGGAGCAGAACATAGGAAGCTGGGACTGGTCGATGAGGCTGCTGGCGGGACGTTGTACTTGAATGAGATTGCCGATTCCTCGCCGGAGTTTCAAGCGAAGCTGTTGGACGTGCTGGAGCGTCGGCGGGTGCGATCGCTGGGAAGTACCATCGAGCACAAGGTTGATTTCCGATTGATCGCGGCCTCGAATCAGGACCTGGCGGAGCTAGTACGTCAGAATAAATTCCGGGCTGATTTATACCATCGCCTGAACCAGGTGAATCTGGCCCTGCCGCCGCTGGATGACCGGAAAGAAGACATTCCGGCGCTCGTGAAACATTTTCTGTTCCTGTGCGGCATAACACCGGACGAACCTGCCGGCAACGGCGATATATCCTCTCTGACCCGGTTCATTGCCTCCCTTGCCTCGCATAGTTGGGTGGGGAATGTTCGGGCGTTGAAGGCGAAGGTTGAACGCCTGGCGTTTACGTGCAAGGGGGACCTGGTTCGCATGGCGGAAGTGGCGGAATCGACCCCGGATTCAACGGAGTGCGATGCCGAACGGGACCGTCTAATTAAGTTATTGGAAACGACAGGTTGGAATCGTCGAGAGGTGGCCCGTCGAATGGGAATCGCCGAGGGGACGGTTCGCTACAAGATCGCCAAGTACGGTCTTAACCCCATGGTCCAATCGTAGATTTACGCATTTACGCAGTCCAGCCGATTTTTTACGCAGCCGCAAC
>JAAZOE010000200.1 GCA_012797915.1 Candidatus Zixiibacteriota bacterium
CCGAGACCTCCAGCCCGATCTTGATCATTTCTTTCGATTCGGCGGAATCGGACGGTTCCAGAAGCGGTATCTGGGCGAACTTGGCGAAGATCCGGTTGTCCTGCTCGTTCTGCGATGAATGCATCTCCGGGTCGTCCGCGCTGATCAGGACGAATCCGCCGTTGACGCCGGTATAGGCGAAAGTCATCAGCGGGTCGGCGGCCACGTTGACGCCGACATGCTTCATGGCCACCAGGGTCCGTCCGCCCCCCAGCGATCCGCCGACGCCGACCTCGAAGGCCACCTTTTCATTGGGGGCCCATTCGGCGTAAATCGAGGGATATTCGGCGGCGATGGTTTCGAGGATTTCGGTTGAGGGGGTTCCGGGGTAGGCGGCGGCCAGTTTGACACCTGCTTCGAAGGCGCCCCGGGCGACCGCTTCGTTTCCGGACAGGAGCTTTTTCATTTCGCACCACCAATCTATGTCGTAGCCACTCTTTTCATCACCATCTGCGTGCCCGGCAAATGTCAACATCTGCCGGAAATAGGTGGCTCAATATACGACGCTCGACCGCCGCAGGCAAGCCCTAACGAGATGTCCGTGTCCGGGAATTGGCTCTGGAATGGATGCAACTATGGCCTAGCGGCCGGCGAAACCGCACCGAGCGAGTCCGGTATTTCATGAATCACCGGGTGAGCAAGGTAGTATTTTACCAGGCTGTCGGTCTTGGCATGGACCGCATCCCAGACCGTCCGCCAGTCTTCTTCGCGTCCCCGCAACGACTCCTGGAACTGCGCAATCGAGGCCGGTGTGAATCCATAGACCTGATAAATCGAATCACGGGCGCGGACAAACCGCTCCGGCTCGTTCCGAAACAACTCGGCCATGACCACCGTCCCGGCATACGCCTCGGCGAAACGGTTGCCGTCGTCCACCCGCCGGGCTTTATCGCGGTTGTTCTTGAACCACACCCCGATGGCGACCAGACCGATCAACAGATAGACGGCCAGTTTTTTATAATTCATGCGGACAACTTTCCTTTGCCTCGCGCCGTATTTGCGTTAGATTATAACGCTGACGAACTGGACCAAGTCAAGCTTTATGTTGGACAACACACCGAAAGACCGGCGCCGGAAAACGGCGGATAAAGGCGGGACCTTCCCGGCCGCACGCCGAAAGACCCGTGCGGTCAAAGTCGGCAGGGTGATCGTGGGCGGCGGATTCCCGATCACCGTGCAGTCGATGACCGCCACCGACACCCGCGATGTCGAGGCGACGGTCGGCGCGATCAAAGCCCTCGAAGAGGCCGGCTGCGATATCGTCCGCGTGGCCGTACTCGATGAACAGGCCGCCGCCGTTTTGGGCCAGATCAAGAGCCGCATTTCGATTCCGCTGGTGGCCGATATTCACTTCTCGCATACCCTGGCCCTGACCGCCATTGCCCAGGGAGTGGATAAGATTCGAATCAACCCCGGCAACATCGGTCCCGACTGGAAAGTCGCCGAGGTCGCCAAGGCGGCCAAAGACGCCGGGATCCCGATCCGGATCGGCGTCAACTCCGGGTCATTGCCCAAAGACCTGCTCGATGAATTCGGCCACGATGATCCTCGCGCCTTCGTCGGCGCGGCCATGCGGGAGCTGGAACTGCTCGACAAGCACGATTTCTACGACACCATCATCTCGTTGAAATCATCCTCGGTTACCGGAACCATCGCCGCCTATACGATGCTGGCCGGACTGGTCGATTATCCCTTCCATCTCGGCATTACCGAGGCTGGAACATTGCTGACCGGTTCGATCAAGTCGGCCGTCGGGATCGGTGTGCTGTTGGCGCATGGCATCGGCGACACGATTAGAGTATCATTGACCGCCG
>JAAZOE010000201.1 GCA_012797915.1 Candidatus Zixiibacteriota bacterium
CCCTGCACGTGACGCTGAAAAACAACGGCGCGGGCAATGCCACCGGCGCGGTCGGCCTGCTTGGCACTACCGATACGTATATCACCATCACCCAGGATTATTCAACCTATCCAACTATTACTGCCCTGGGCGGAACGGCGGTTTCGAGCAATGCCTATGCGTTCAGCGTCTCCCCCGCCTGCCCCGCGTACCACCAGGCGGCCTTCTCCCTGCTGGTGACCGCCGACGGGGGGTATACCGATACGGTCGCTTTCACTTTAACCATCGGCCAGATGGCCGAGGGATTTGAAACGGGCGATTTCACGGCCATGCCCTGGCAGATGAGCGGGAGTCTCCCGTGGACGATCACCACCTCTTCGCCGTACGAAGGGGTTGACTGTGCCCGTTCGGGGGCGATCGGCAACAGCGTCAACTCGACCATGGCAGTCACGACCACGGTCCTAACCCCGGGCACGATTACATTCCATTACCGGGTTTCTTCCGAAAGCGGCTGGGATTACCTTCGTTTCCTTGACAACGGCGTGGAAAAGGGGAAATGGTCCGGCGAAGTGAGCTGGACCGAGGCCAGTTATGCCGTCACCGCCGGGAGCCATACGTTTACGTGGCGATATTCCAAGGATGGCTCGGGGACCGGCGGCAGCGACTGCGCCTGGGTCGACCTGATTGTCTTTCCCCAATTGTCCTCGGTGCCGGTGATTACCACTTCCACCCTGCCGGATTGGACGGCCGGGTATCCCCTATCCCAACAACTATCTTCCTCCGGCGGCACCGGGCCCAAAACCTGGACGGATAAAAACGGCGATTTGGCGGGGACCGGCCTGAGCCTGTCCGCGGCCGGGCTGTTGTCCGGAACGGCATCGACCGGCGGAACGATTTCGTTCACCGCCCGGGTCGTCGACAGCCTCGGGGCCAGCGACGAGCAACTGCTCAACCTGGCCATGAACGCCGCCCTGGCCATTGCACCTGATACCCTGCCCGACGGTATTGCCGGTCAGCCCTATTCCCAGACCCTCACGGCCAATGGCGGCACGGGAACCAAATCCTGGACCGATCAGGGGGGCGAACTGGCCGGAACCGGGTTGACTCTTTCGGCGGACGGGGTTTTGTCCGGAACCGTGGCGACGGCGCAAATGATTTCCTTCTCGGCTCGGGTCCAGGACGGGATTGGGGCTTCGGCCGTGAAACCATACACCTTGACGATGGCCGCGGCCTACATCTGCGGCGACGCCAACGGAGACGAGAACATCAATGTCGGCGACGCCGTCTTTATCATCTCGTACGTTTTCCGGGGCGGCTTGGCCCCGGATCCCATGGTTTCGGCCGATGCCAACGGGGACGGGACCGTGAATATCGGCGACGCCGTGTACCTGATCAGTTATATCTTCCGGAGCGGACCGCCGCCGACCTGCGAGTGATCCCGGCCCGGCCGAGTTCGGAACAGGTTTTGGTTCCGGCAACATCGGGTCCATGACGGATAATATTTGTATAGTTTAATTGCAAAACGATGCGCGCCGACCGGCCCGTTTACGGGCCGTTTTTTTTGGGGAAGGCAGTCGTGGCCGGCCAACTCCACCCCAAAATATGACCGATTTGCTATCATCACCGGCGGCTGACCGGGGGGTCCGAGCGAAAAATCTTGAAATTTAGGAGCTTCCGCCCTGTTTTTCCCTTTACAATTTTCAACAAATTGGTATCTTTACATAGAACGGTACTACTCGCCGATACGGCTCGCAGTAGCAACCTAGGGTTGAGGAGATTCACCCGTTCTTGCTTACGGGTGAGAATGCATTTGATGAGCTAATCGCGGTTTCTAGCCTTGGTTTATCCGGGAGGTCGCCTTGAAAACTGTCAACGGGACTCTTTGCGGCATTACCATCATGTTTCTGTTATGCGGCGGACTCATCTTCGCCGGTCAGACGATTCAGGTCAACGATTCTCAGAGCAAAATTTTAGTTAGTGACAACACCGAATCCGGTGTTCGGTTGCAGGTGGAGGTCGGCGAGCTCGAATTCACGCCGGTCACCACCGACCGCGGCGCGTTCGTACTGGCGACGGCCAAAGGTCTGGCCCATTCGCAGCGGATCGGCGAACCGAATCTGCCCACTGCCGGCCGATTGTTGTCCGTCCCCTACGGATGCGACCTGGCCGTGGAGGTGGAGCAGTATACGGTCGAGGAATACACCCTGGCCGATTACGGCATTACCGCTCCGATCATCCCGGTCCAGCCATCGCTGTCGAAATCGCAGGATCCGGCGGATGTGCCGTTCGAGATGAACGACGAAATTTATGCCACGGCCGGGTATTATGCCCTTCCATTGGCGACGGTCCAGGCCCTCGGCGAGATGCGCGGCCTTCGAATAGGCCGCGTCGATGTGGCCCCGATTCAATACGACCCCGTGGCCGGAACAATCAAGGTCTACAAGGATATCACCGTCCGGGTGGATTTCAAAAACGCCGACTGGACGGCAACCTATGACGGTTGGGACCGCTACTACTCCCCCTTCTTCGAACCGGTCTACAGCCGCCTCGGTAACTATCGCCAACCGACGACCGACAAGGCCGACCTGACCAAATACCCGGTCAAGTACGTGATTGTTTCCGACCGGATGTTCGAAGCACAGCTGCAACCGTTCATCGAGTGGAAAACCAAAAAGGGATTTACCGTCGTCACGGCCTACACCGACGTCATCGGAACGACCAATACCGCCGTCAAGGCCTACCTGCAGGGCCTGTATAACGCCGCGACGCCGGGTGACCCGGCGCCCTCTTTCGTGCTCTTCGTCGGCGACGCCCAGCAGATTCCCCCCTTCGATGAGGGAGAGCATATCAGCGACCTGCGCTTGTGCGAATTCACCGGCGATTATTTCCCGGAAATCTATTACGGCCGGTTCTCTGCACAGAACACAACCCAGTTGCAGCCGCAGATCGACAAAACGCTCGAATATGAACAGTACCTGATGCCCGACCCGAGCTACCTCGGCGAGGTTACCATGGTGTCGGGCGTCGATGCCAGCCATGCGCCCACCTACGGCAACGGCCAAATCAACTACGGCACCACGCTGTATTTCAATGCCGCCCACGGCATCACCCCGAACGTCTGGTTGTACCCGGCCTCGTCGGGATCGGTGGAGGCGGCCATCATCCAGACCTTCAACGACGGCGTTTCGCTGGCCAAC
>JAAZOE010000202.1 GCA_012797915.1 Candidatus Zixiibacteriota bacterium
CGGATGATTCGGCGCCGGGCCGCTGCGGAAAACATAGGTGATAATAAACACCGCGTCGCCGACGTTGACATTCCCGTCATCATTGGCATCGCCGGCGATATACTCCCGATCCTGGTTAATTAGAACGGTTACGGCTCCGGCGGCCGAAAAATCGGTCACCGTCAGATCGAGGTCGCCGTCACCGTCGACATCGGCCGCCGCCGCCGAGGATGGATTCCCGCCGACCTCGCGGGTGAGCACCAGGATTATCGCGGCATTATTCGTGTTGAGCAGATATGAAACGGTTCCGGAATCGGCATCGGCGGTGATGATGTCGATGTCGCCGTCGCCGTCGAAATCCCCGGCTGTGGCCGACACGGGGCCGTCGGGGACGGAAGTGACGTTCGGCGTCGAAAACGTCGCCGGGCCTTCATTAGCCAGGACGGCAACGGCTTTGTCGGCGGCGTCGACGATGATAATATCCATACAGTGATCGTTGCCGACCACATCGGCGGCGAGAATATCGGCCGCGTTTGACCCCGAGACATATGTCCCGGCCGAGGTAAAAGTCCCGTGGCCCGAATTGAGGAACACAGCGACTTCGCCGCCCCAGCCGAGCGCGCCGGCCAGATCGATGTCGCCGTCGCGATCGAGATCCCCGGCGCATATCGCCACCGCGCTTACGCCCGGAATCGTCGCCGAAAGAATCAGGTCCCCGCCGACCATGCCGGCATAGACGGCGATGCCGTCGTTGCAGCTTCTGGCCACATCCAGGAAACCGTCGGCGTCGAAGTCGGAAACGCACAGATCATAGGCGAATGAACCGCCCGTATACACGTTCGGCGCATCGAAAGCGCCTTCACCGATGCCCGGGAGCACGGCGACATGAGCGAAATATTCACCGTCTTCCCCGACCGCGACGATATCGGTCAGATGGTCGTTGTTCATATCGGCGGCGGCCAGGGCGACGGGATTATACGAGGCGTAATATTCCCCGCTTTGCGAAAATCCCCCGGATCCGTCGTTATCAAGAACCGTAATCGTCTCCGGTCCCAGATTGCCGGTTGCCAGATCTATCGCGCCGTCGGCATCGACATCGGCGGCAATCACCGGTTTCGGGTAGGAACCGACGGCATACGTCGTATCGGGCAGGAAGGTTCCCTGTCCGCCGACGGATGCGACGGTGAACGACCAGGTATACCCGTTTTGCATCCGGACACCCGGCAACGAGGCGATATCATCGGTCAGAACCGCCGTGACGACTTCGCCCCGAGCGAAAGCAGCCGTCGGGGTAAACGTCGCCGTCCGCGTCAGATCGGTATAGGTGATCGTTCCCTGATGGCGCCCGGTCAGATCCCCATGGACGATGAAAGTGGTGCCGGTAAACGTCGCCGGGTCCATGGCCGTGTTGAAAACGGCCGAGATGGCGGTCGACGGCGCCGCGTGGCGGCCGTTCTGTTCCGGGGAAACGCTGACCACATGAGGAATCGTATCCTGACTGCCCCAGCCGGTCATGCGCGCCGCCATCCACCAGAAGGCCTTGCCTTTCCGGTAGCAATTGAAACAATGCGAGTGGGCGCAGCCGTCGCAAGGGGGGCACTCATGGGTGCCGCACCAGGTTTCACACCAGCCACAAGCATCCGTTTCGTCGGGATAATAGTTGTCGTCCGGATCGTAACTCTCGATATCGGCGAAATCGAACAGGATTTTATTGTTGGCGGCGCAGTAAGCCCGAATCTGATTGTTGCGAAGATACAGGTTTTCCTCCGGACCGCCGCCGTCCAGGTGTCCGGTCATATAGACAAATTGGACATCGGGATATTCCTGCTCCAGTTGATTCATCGCCCCGAGATAGATATTGATTCCCTCCTCGGTGGCCCAGGAAACCTGTCCGCACCAGGACCACATGACCACGGTGATATCGTTTCCCGGGGTATTGAGCGCCGCGCGGGTCGGCGCCACCCAAAGGGTTTCCTCGGCGTTGCCCAAGTCGCCGCCGGGTTCGTACAGCGTCAGGGTCCCGGCACCGTTGTTGAAATCATAGAAGCCGTTTTCCGCCCGCACCATCTCCATGCCCGTGACGATCTGGCTGCCGTGCGAGGTGTGCCCGTAAAACAGCACCATATTGTTTTTCACGGTTTCGATGACGGCCGTCGGAATCTGATCGAATTCCGCAACCGACGTATGAGAAGCGAAAATGGCCTCGGCCAAAGCGACCGACGGCGCCAATGCCGCCAGCAGAAAACAAGCGATCATAACCCCGACATGCCGTGATACCCTTGCCATAATTCCTCCCGGATATGTTCTGTGGTGGTACTCGTGACGCTTACCCGTAAGATAGAGTAAAGCCGCACAGGTGCAAGCGGATTTTTCTGCGGGGGACAGACGCAACCGGACAGACGCATCCACAAAATGTCATTGACACGGCCGGCAATCCGAGTATCTTCAATATGGAGGGAGATTATGACCAAGAAGCAATCTGCCGCCAATATCCTGATCGGTCTGTCCGTCTGTATTCTGGCCGTCGGTGCATCGGCCTGCCATGATGACAAAGGCGGCAACGCGGTCGTCCCGGCGGGGCAGAAACCGGTTATCACCGGCATGGCCAGCGACGCCTCCGAATTGCTCGCCGGTCAGTACACGTCCGTCTACTGCGAGGCCTATGATCCGGACGGCGATTCCCTGCGGTATGCCTGGTCGGCCGACCAGGGAGTATTTCCGGCAGGCACTCAGAAAAAAGCGGTACGCTGGACGGCCCCGTCCGGCCCCTGCACCGCCATCATTACCTGCACGGTATCCGACGGCCGCCAAAGCGCGTCCATGGAGCTGGGTATCCTCGTAAAACCCAAGCCGTGATGGTCTTATTAATGCGCGGGTACACTGCCCACCGGGCGATCGCCCGGCGGGGGATATCTGCCGGCGGCCGCCAGGCTATTTCATCAGGTCCAACTCGTTGAGGATGAAGGCGTATTCGAACGCTTTCTCGCGAAGGCTTTCATACCGCCCGGAGGCGCCGCCGTGCCCGGCGCCCATGTTGATCTTCAACGCGATGCGGAGATTGCCCGTGTTCATGGCCCGCAATTTGGCCGTCCACTTGGCCGGCTCCCAGTACTGCACCGAGGCGTCGTTGAGACTTCCCGTAATCAGCATGCTCGGATACGGCTGAGCCTTGACGTTATCATAGGGGGAATAGGCCCGCATGTACCGGTAGTATTCCTCATGGTTGGGATTGCCCCATTCGTCGTATTCGTTGATGGTCAGCGGAATGCTCTCGTCGAGCATGGTATTGATGACGTCGACGAAGGGAACGTTGGCCACGATGATGCGGAACAACCCCGGGCGCAGGTTCGCGATCACACCCATCACCAGACCGCCGGCACTACCGCCTTCGGCGATCAGGCGGTTGGGCGAGGCGTATCCGTCGGCAATCAGTTTTTCGGCGCAGGCGATGAAGTCGGTGAACGTATTCATCTTCTGCAATAATTTCCCCTGCTCGTACCAGTCCCGGCCCATTTCATCCCCTCCGCGGATATGGGCGATGGCGAAGATAAATCCGCGGTCCAGCAAACTCAACCGGTTGGAGGAGAACGTGGGATCGACGGCGTACCCGTAGGCGCCGTACCCGGTCAGGTATACCGGGCTGGAGCCGTCCCGACGGATCCCCTTCTTGTACACCATCGAAATCGGCACCATGGCCCCGTCGGACGCCCGGGCATAAATCCGCTCGGACACGTACTGGGTCGGATCATATCCCCCCAGTACTTCATATTGTTTCAACAGCGTCCGCTGTTTCGTTTTCAGATTGAATTCATACACCGCCATCGGCGAGACCAGCGACGTGTAATTGAATCGGAACAGGTCGGTGACGAAGCCGGCGTTGCCGGTCGGCCAGACGACATAAATCGGTTCCGGAAATTCGATCTCATATTCACCCCCCTCGGCCAGGTTCAGCACCCGCACGTGGATAATCCCGGCGATCCGCTCGTACACCAGCAGGTAGTCGCGGAACAGGTCCAGGCCGGCGATCATCACCGTATCCCGCGCCGGGATGACCTCCTTCCATCCGGACCGGGCCGGATCGGCGTCGGCCGCCTGAAACAGCGCGAAATTCTTCCCCGTTTCGTTGGTGCGGATATAGAACTGGTCGTTGCGGTGAGTGACGGTGTATTCGATCCCCTTCTTCCTCGGCAGGATCGTCCGAAACGTGTCGGCCGGAGTGGCCGCCGAAAGATAACGGACCTCGGTGGCGGCGATAGCCTGCAGAGTGATTAAAAAATACTTCTTGTCGAGGGTCAGGGCGAAATCGAGGTTGTATTCCTTGTCCGGTTCGGCATAGATGGTCGGATCACCGGCCGGATCGGTCCCCAAGGTATGACGGACCAGCCGATAGGGACGCAGGATGTCATCATAGGTGATGTAAAAGAGAGTCATATTGTCCAGGGTCCACTCCATCGTCGGAGCGGCGTTGGGGATGACATCGTCCAGAATCCGCCCGCCGGCCAGATCCTTGAAATAGATGGTGTATATTTCGCTGCCGGCGGTGTCGACGGCATAGGCGATCAAGCGGTGATCGTGGCTGACCGTCAAATTACCGACGTTGTAGTAGCCGTATCCGGCGGCGGCGGTGTTTTCATCCAGAAGCACCTCTTCGGGGGCATCGAGGCTCTTCAAGCGGCGGCAATAAACGCCATACTGTTGCCCCTCCTCCAGGCGGTGATAATAATAGAAGGAATCGACCTTGATGGGCACCGACATGTCGGTTTCTTTCAGACGGCCGCGCATCTCCTCGAACAGTTTCTCCTGCAGCCCCTCGGTCGGTTTCATGACCGCCTCGGTGTACCGGTTTTCCGCCTCGAGATATGCCGTCACCTGCGGATTGTCCCGCTCCCGAAGCCAGTAGTAGTTGTCCACCCGAACTTCGCCGAAAACGGTGTCGATTTTTGGGATGACCGGAGCCACCGGCGGAATGGTATCCTGTCCCGCCGCCGCCCCCGTGAACATGATCGCCGCCATGACGGACGCGCAGGCTGTCCGCCATACCGTTGTCGCCATCAGGGCCATGAAATATTCTCCCGTGTCGGGCCTTGCCGTTATCTCCCTGGAGCCGGTTCTTCCCGGGTTACCCATGCAGATTCGTAATAGTATAGTATACATGGCGCGCCCCGATCATCCAAGCGCTATTCGCCGGTCCCGGCCCGGTCGGACGGGCATCCGAAAAAGGGCAAAAAAAAATACGCCCAGGAGGAGTTGAACCACCAACCTTCTGGTCCGTAGCCAGACGCTCTATCCAGTTGAGCTATGGGCGCATTACCAAGCGTTTGCCGCCCGGCCATTCTATATACGCCGCCGGCTGGCGTTTGTCAAATAAAATCAAGCCAGGGAGAGGCCGGGGTTACCCTTTGAGTATAAAATAAAACAGGAAGGCCAAAACCGCAATGACGACCGCCGCGGCGGCCACAGGGAATAACCGGTTGCCCGACTGCTGCCCGCTTCCCGCCGTTTGGCCGGAATTATCCGGTCCGGCCGCCCATTCCTCTTCGGCCCCAAAGTACCCCGGCGGTTCGGCGTCGATGGTCACGGTGGGCATTTCGGTCAGAGTCGAGGCGGGAACCTCGCCGACGACTTTCATGACGATGACGGTGACGTTGTCTGTGCCGCCCCGATCGTTGGCCAATTCGACCAGCTGACCGGCGATGACGTCCACGTCGCCGCGGCCGCCGGCGATAACCCGACGGATGTCGTCATCTTTCACCAAGCCGCACAGGCCGTCGCTGCACAGGACATACAGGTCGCCGGAGACGATTTTCCGGACCGAAACGTCGATCTCCACCGATTCCCGGACTCCCAGCGCCCGGGTGATGACGTTGCGGTTGACCATCCGTCGCGCCTCCTCGGCGCTGACGTGTTCGGTCTGTTCGATTTCGGCCGCCCAGCTGTGGTCGATGGTCAGCCGCTGCAATTCCCCATCAATATACCGGTAGGCGCGGCTGTCGCCGACGTGCAGAACGGTGAGAATGTCCTCCTCAACGACCGCGGCTACGACCGTCGTGCCCATCCCCCCCAGCGAGGGGTCGCCGAGGGAAAGGCGATGGATCTGGTGATTGGCGATACGGGTAGCCTTGGCCAGGACGTCGGTCGAGGGAGGAAACAGGCGGGGCAGGCGCAGTCGGTCATCCTGCAGCAGCCGGTCGAAATGCCGATCGAACAAACGGGTGATCAGATCGCAGGCCGTCGCCGAAGCGACCTCACCGGCCCGATGCCCGCCCATGCCGTCGCAGACGACAACCAGCTTCCGTTGGAGGAGTATTCTATAACTGTCCTCATTGGCCTGTCGCACCAAGCCAATGTCCGTCTTGCCGGCACAAAGCAAGTCCATATCGCGGGCAACTCTCCTCTTCCCTGGTTCTCAGGGCAAAACGTACCACGATTCTTAAGGCCAAGGCAAGCGATTATTTTCCGCTTTCCCGGGGGCCTTTCCATCCGATAATGGCCAGCGCCGGCCCGGCGACGGTGATGGCGGCGCGGTCGGCGACAATCCGGTTGCGAAGGGCAATCGTCTGTCCGATCCGAATCGGCAGGTTGCGGGCCGGATAATCCACGCCTCTGGCCGTCAGCCGAACCACGCCCGCCAGCGGTACCACCGACAGGCGGCACCCCCGGCGACCCCGGATCGTCAAGGTTTCGTCCCGCAAGGGAATGATTTCCTGACGGCTGTCCAGAAAGCGAATCCGAATCGTTCCGCCGGAGACGGCCCGGCCGCGGCCTAGCAGCAGATTGCCCAGCAGATGATCGGTCTCATACGCGCGGTCGTACCACCCGAAGACCGTGACCGCAGCGACCTGTCGCCGCCGACAATAGTCCAGGGCCAGCTCCCCGTCGGTTTTGTCCTTCCGCCGGGGAAACAATAACATTTCCGTCCGGTGGATGAATCCCTTCTTGATACGTGGGGTGGAATCAAGATCGGTCAGCCAGACGTCCGGCCGCTGGCCGCAACGCTGCAAAAACGCCAAACCGCCGTCGACCGCGATTACGAGAGGACGGGGACGGGTGGCGCGCATCAGGCGAACTACCAGCGCCCGGTCGTCGGGATGATAATGACCGTTTAGGAAGAGAAAGGCTGTCCCTGCCATACTGTCGATCCTATGCGGTCAAACGAAATGGGGGGAGCGACGCCCCCCCCGGATTCCTCACCTGATGACGGCGAACTTGAAATTGATGTTTCGAGTACCGTCCTGATAGTAGCATAAATAGACATCCGAGCCGAGCCGCCGGCCGTTGGCATCGGTCACGTCCCAGTAGACCACGCCGTTGGAATTTCCATTGATCACCCGCAACGGTTGATTGGTGATCGTGGTGACCGTCAACGTTCCCTCCGGCGCCATGTTGAAAATGCGCACCGAATTGCCGCGCTTCCCCTTGTAAGGATTCGGGGCTATGAACACTTCCGCGTCAACAGTGAAACTGGAGGTTCCGCTGTAGGGAGAGTTGTTGGCCCGACTTCGCCAGTAATACGTCGTCCCGGAGGTCAACGGAACCGTAACGTCCCAGGTCGTACTCCCGGAGACATCTTCCGCCACCGGCCCGGAATAAATCCGGTTGAGGAAACCGGGATCCTCGGAAACCTCGAAATAGTACAGATTCTCCTGTAGATTGGAAACGACGTTGGTGACCTCCAACGTCGGCCGGGTGGTTTTCACGACCGTCCCGGTGCGCGGTTTGAGGTTGACCGGCGATTCCTGGTCGGCGTTGACCGAGAAATCAAACGCCCAGAAGGACCGCAGCTCGGACCAGGCGGAATAATTCTCACCGTCGGAAGCCCGGCTGGTCCAGAAATACTGCCGACCGGAAGAAAGATTCCGCGGGATCGCCCACGTTACGGTGGTGGCGGATCCGACCGAAATGACTCCCTCGGCCTGTTCGAATACCTCGCTCTGCTCCGCGTCGGTATACACCGCGAAATCGTAGGTCAGGGAATCGGATTCCGGATCGTAGGCCGTCTCCACGGTCAACGATACCTGCAGCGATGTCAGGGTGTCGTCAGCGGCCGGCGTCACCAATTCGGGGGAACTCGGCGGTTGGTTGATCCCGAACAGCGTGTCCAGGAGGAACACCGCCGCACTCATCCAGTCGGAGTAGGCTAGGCCGTCGAACGCC
Organism: Candidatus Zixiibacteriota bacterium; assembly: GCA_012797915.1. GTDB lineage: Bacteria > Zixibacteria > MSB-5A5 > GN15 > JAAZOE01 > JAAZOE01. The sequence continues at coordinate 8,134 of JAAZOE010000202.1, forward strand.
CGCACCTGCCACCGGTACCAGGTGCCGTTGGCGAACGGATACTGCGGCGAGTACGACGTCGTCGGCCCCGTCCCCTGCACGATGCCGCTGGTGGAATCCAACAACGCCGCTCCGGCTGAATCAAAAACATGCAACTGGTAGGTCAACTGATTTCCGTCGGCGTCGGTGGCATTGTACCAAGTCAGGGAGACCGGGACAAACGTCACCGTGGCGCCCGACGGCGGGGAATAAACTGTCGGCGCGGTCGGCGGCGTGTTGACGATTGGGACATTGACCGTGAACTGCCACGGTCCGGCATAGGACCCGTACCCAATGCCGTCATTGGCTCGGACGCGCCAGAAATAGGCCGACCCATTCTCCAACGCCACACTTACCTGCCAGGAAGTGGTGCTGCCGCCGGCCGTCACCGCCCCGGATTGGGCCGCCAGGGTGCTGAAATTCGAAAACTTGGACACTTCGAAATAATAGGTCACCGGCGTTCCGTCGGGATCGGTGACGTTGTTGATGGTCAGGGTTGGACGGGCCACGGTGACATTTGATCCATTGACCGGCGACGGGTTGGCCGGCGCTGGCGGAAGCGTGTTGGGCGTGGTAAAATTGTACCCAGTCGACCAGGCCGAGGTGGCCGTGCCATTGGTCGCCCGGCTATGCCAATAATACCGCCGGCCGGTCTCCAGCGCAGCGCTGGTCGTGAAACAGGTCGTTCCCGCTCCCTGGGAAATCAACCCCGACTGCCGTACCACCGAGGCGAAATTCTGGTCGGCGGCGATTTCAAACTGGTACTGCACCGGATCGGGACACGACCCCGGATTGGAATTGTTGACGCACACCGTCGGCGTGGTCGAACCGACCGCGGCGCCGTTGGCCGGCGAGGATATCGTCGGAACCGACGGCGGCGCGGCGCAGGCCGAGGCCACCACGAAAATCTTGCCCATGTATGGCTTCAGGTAGGTCGAGGTGACCGCCGTCGCCGACGTGTCGCCGTTGGCGTACACTTCCCGGAAGGCCGCCCCCAGGCTGACCAGAACGCTGTCGCCGGTGTAGTTGGCCGTGCCGTGCGCCGTCCGCACCAGCACCGCCGCCGACCCGCCGTTGTAATCCCGCCGCATCACGTAAATGTACGGGGTGGCGCCCCAGTCGCTCGTACCCGTATGGCTCACTTCGTACGCCGGACCGTCCTGACGACCAAAATCCACCTCGTATATGTCCCGCCACCGCAAACTGTCATTGAATCGCATCA
>JAAZOE010000203.1 GCA_012797915.1 Candidatus Zixiibacteriota bacterium
ACGGCCGTCGAGGAAGCGATCAGATGCGCCTTGGTATCGCCCGCGGCGCGGAAGATGCCCGACAGCGTATCGTTCAGGAAGAAGAAAATGATTCCGATGAAGAATATCCGGAGGTACGCGATTCCCATCGCGGTCACGTCGGCATTGGTGTGCATGATCCGGAACAGCGCCGGGGTGATCAGGTACCCGATAACGCTGACAACGACGGCGGTCAGGACCGCAAACAACAGACTCTGCCGGGCGACGCGACTCACCTCTCGCTCGGCGCCCGCGCCGACCGCGCGGGAAATAATCGCCACCACGCCGGTCGGAATAATCATCAGCAAGGAAAAGATGGTCCAGATGGGAAACATACTGGAGGTGACCGCGGCCATCTCCGTCGCCCCCAGTTTGCCGACCCAGAACGCGTCCGTGATGGACAGAAACGTTTCGAAAAACATCGAGGTCAGGGCCGGCCATCCCAGACGCCAAACGGCGCTGAAAATCGGCCCGTCCGTGTATGTCATCGCTTTGGTCGTCATATGAAAAGGGGAAGGCCGTCATCGCCTTCCCCGATATGCGGCGCGCCCGGCATAATCGTCAGAGTGCCAGGTATTCCAGCAGATACCGGGGGTTGAACTCCTCCCCCGTACCCTCCCGGACCAGCTCACGCCAGCTTTGGCCGCCCCCGGGACGCCAGAGTTTCTCGATCAGGAATTGTCCGGTCGTCGGCGCATCCAGGACGGCCCCGTTGGCGCCCATCAGGCAATGATAAATCTGCGCCGCGATCGCCGTCCCCACCAGGCGGTTTTGCAGCCCGACCGGGTCGGTGATGTAGTCGATATGGTCGGCCCATTGCCGCACGTTTTCCGGGTAGGGAAACATCATGTATCGTTCGAACAACTCCCGATAGACCTGATGCAAATCACTGGTGGGATTCTTGTACATCTCATATTCGAATTTCAGGTCCACCAGCATCCGGCGGAATTCGTACAGGCGCAAGAACCGCCGCCGCGCCGCCGTCTCCCCGACAATCGGTTCAGGGATGGCGGCGTAGGTCAACCGCCAGGCGTCCAGCCGGGCCAGCCCCTGGATAAATAGACCCATGCCCCAGTCATAGCAGGGGGCCGGCGGACGGGATTCGAGGAAATCGCCCGGCCCGATATGCGCGGCATACAAACCCCGGCCGGCTTGCAGGAAGAGGGTTTCCAGCGATTCAGAACCGGAATCGAGGGCGGCCACCACCCGGATGTCACGGGGGATATCGATGCGGTAGATGCCCCCCGTCGGATCGCCGTCCGAAACCTTTCCGGGCAATATATAGAGCGGCGACCGGTCGAGGCTGAGGCCGATTCCGGACAGGGTCGAGCGCAATCTGGTCAGATGTTGGCTGGGCGGATAATACGCGGATATAATCTGTCCCCCGGCGGCATAATCGATGTCCCATGGGCGCAGGTCGGTCATGCCCAGGAGCCGAGCCACCGAATCAATCGCCCGACGGTACGGTTCCGCGGTCAGCCGGTCCCATTCCCGCAGCCATTCCAAATATTCCGATTTTTCCAACCCGTCGGCGGTCAGCATCAGGTCATAATAAGAATTGAAGCCGATCCGAGCCGCCGTCCGGTTGCGCAGTTTGGCCAGCACCGTGACGCCGCCGGCCAGTTGTTCGCCCCTGGCGGCCAGAGACATCCAAGCATCCTGTCGACGGAAGCGGCTGGAATCGGAAGCCAACACCAGTGCCACTTCCGCCGCCGTGGCCGGTTTGCTTTCGAACACCGGAACGAATCGACCCGCGGCCCCCGCCAAGGAATCCGCCAGACGGGCTATCGCCTCACTCCGATCAATCACCCCGCGGATCGTGCGGCGATGAATCAACTCCAGTTTCTTCAGGAGGGTGCTGTCTTCGGTCATGGTCAGATACCGGCCGCTTTCCTGATAGATCGACTCCCGGGAGGCGTAGGCGGCGGCCAGGTTCCGGTAGTATGAAAGTGAATCGGAATACCCGGTAGTGATGTATTCCCAGCGGGTGGCCGCCTCCTGACGGTCCAGAAATTCCGCCGAACGTTCATATTCATCGATAAACGCCCGAATTTCTTCCGGAGCGACTTCCGGCTGTCCGCAACCGGCCAGAACGGCGATCACCAGCCCGATGACCGCAGCCGATCTTCCCATGATTGCCCTATTTTTCACGGAAATACTCCAAAGCCAACAGGTATCCATCCACACCCAAACCGCCGATAACCCCGGTGCACACCTCAGCCAAAATCGACGTCCGGCGCCACGCTTCCCGCTTGTGGACGTTGGAAATATGCACCTCGATGACGGGACAGGCCACCGCCGTCAGACAATCGCGCAACGCGTACGCATAGTGGGCCAGCGCACCCGGATTGATGATGATCCCGGAGGCTGCGGCCTGTTCCCCTTGAATGAAATCGATGATGGCTCCTTCATGATTGCTCTGGAATGTCCTGACGGCGAGGCGGCATTCCCTACCCCTCGCCGTCATCATGGTTTCGATTTCCGGCAGGGTCGTACGGCCATAGATCTCCGGCTCGCGATCTCCCAACCGGTTGAGATTGGGGCCGTGAATCAACAGAATTGTTTTCATATCCGGCCTCCGGAATTGACAAATCGCCTCATGAACTCAATTGCCCGGCGGATATCCGCGACCGGCGGCGCCGATGACAAAACCGGTCGTCCGATCGCCTCCAGCAGGACAAACACCGGACCCGATCCCCTGTTTTTCTTGTCGTACCGCATCACGGAAAGATACGCATCCGCCGGCCGGTTTAATACCGGCAATCGGGAAACCGGGGCGACAAGATAGTCCAGATATTCGTCCCGCCGTTTCTTCGACAGGCACCCGGCCAGATGGGAGAGGTGCAACGCCCCGGCTATCCCGGCCCAAACCGCCTCGCCGTGATGATAGCGGCGATATCCTTCCGCTTTCTCGATGGCATGGGCGAAAGTATGCCCGAAATTGAGGATGCAGCGGAGGCCCCGATCGAACGGGTCACACGCGACAAGGCGGGCTTTAAAGAGAACCGCCCCCTCAATCAGGACCGTCCATTTCCGCCGCTCGGCGGGGGTATATGTCAGCGGCCTA
>JAAZOE010000204.1 GCA_012797915.1 Candidatus Zixiibacteriota bacterium
CGTTCCCCCCAACAGTTCCGCCTCACGGGCCAGCGCATATCCCATCTTCCCCGACGACCGGTTGGAAATAAACCGCACCGGGTCAATCGCCTCGCGGCAGGGACCGGCGGTGACAATCACCTTCTTGCCGGACAACGGCCCGCCCGATTGCAGCACCTGTTCGATGAGGGTCAGGATTTCTTCCGGTTCGGCCATTCGCCCGGCGCCGAAACTGCGGCAGGCCATTTCCCCCACCCCCACACCGGCGAAGATATATCCCTGTTCCTGAAGCAGCGCGACGTTTTTTTGCACGATTGGATTGGCCCACATCCCCTCGTTCATGGCCGGGGCGAGGATGGCTTTCCGTTTTGTAGCGCAGAGGACCGTGGCCAGAAGCGAGGAGCAGAGACCGTGCGCCACCTGGGCGATGAAATCGGCGGTCGCCGGGGCGACCACGAACAGGTCGGGCCATTCGGCAAAGGAGATGTGATGGGTGGCGATGTACCGGTCAACGGGGAACATCTGGACGGCGACTTCCCGACCGGTCAATGATTCAAACGTGAGCGGAGTGATGAACTTGGTCCCGGCCTCGGTCATGATGACCTGCACATCGGCCCCGGCCTTGACCAGCAACCGGGTCAGATAGGCCGATTTATAGGCGGCGATGCCGCCGGTGACGCCGAGGATGATTTTTCGATTGGTGAGGGTCATCGAAAGCGACCGACTCAGTTTATCGGTTCACTTTCCGGGTCGCCGACCCAGACGGCCAGCGGCAGTTCGGGAGTCCCCAGGTCGAACAAGGCGGCAGAGGCCATGAGTTTCATTTCTTCCACGTCGACCAGCCCGCCGCCGAACAACATGCACCGGTCGAGGACCATTTCCAGTTGCTCGGCCGTCAAAAGTCCCAGGTTCCTCAGCTGCAACAGGTATCCGTACGCGCCCGGAGAAACCATTTTCCGTTCGGTATCCGACAGGACCCGGATGGACCGTTTGCCGATTTCCTTGCCCTTGATTGCGAAACTGTCGGGGTAGTCTTCGAAATGCTTGAGCAGCCAGGTATAGGCCGACGATATCTCGTTGTCGGTGAACCCCATAGACCGGAGGTCGGCCGACATCTCGTCGATGCTGACCAAGTTCCCCTGATGCTCATTCAACTGATTCATCAGGTAAACGACGATTTCCAGTATCCTGTCCTGCACACGCGCCTTTCGTTGACGTCACTGTCAATGTATACACACTTAAACGGGCAAGCAAGCACTATTGTTTCTCAGTGACGAAAATGCCGTATGCCGGTGAACACCATGGCCACGCCCATCTTGTCGGCGGCCGCGATGACCTCCGGATCTCCCTTTGAACCACCCGGTTGAATAAAGGCGGTAACTCCTTTTTCGGCCACCACTTCCATACCATCCGGCATAGGGAAAAAGGCGTCCGATGCACAGGTGCCCCCTTTGGCCCGGTCGCCCGCCCGTTTCACTGCCAGAAGCGAGGAATCGACCCGCGACGTCTGCCCCATTCCGATCCCAACCGCCGCCTTCCCCTGGCAAATCAGGACCGCGTTCGACTTGACATGCTTGACCAGCTTGAAACCGAAAATCAGCGACTGCATCTCTACCTCGGTCGGTTTCCGTTTGGTCGGCACGGTAATCGTCTTGAGATCGAGATCGACATTATCCGGGGATTGGACCAAGACGCCGCCTTGCACGTACTTGAAGACCCGCTCCACCGGCGGGCGGTTTTCCAGAATTGACGGCAACGACAACAACCGGCGCGTTTTCTTCTTCTCCATCAGTTCCAGCGCCTCGGGGGAGAATCCCGGCGCCAGGATACATTCTACGAAGGGGGTTTCGTGCAGCAATTGGGCGGCATCCAGGTCGACGATTCGATTCAGCCCGATGATTGAGCCATACGCCGACAAGGGGTCGGTTTCATAGGCCAGTTTATACGCCTCGGCGATGGTCGCCCCGCAGGCCGCCCCGCAGGGATTGGCATGTTTGACCACGACCGCAAACGGCTCTGCATATTCCAGAATCATGCCCAGAGTGGAATCGATATCGGCGATGTTGTTATATGACAGTTCCTTGCCGGCATGCTGCTGCGCGTCCGCCAGCGTCACGCCGCGAAAATCCTTCAGGCGATAAAAAGCCGCCGTTTGATGCGGGTTTTCCCCGTACCGGAGATCCTGGACCTTGGTGAAATCAAGATGAACTTCATCTGCCGCCGCGGCCACCGGCGCCTCGCCTCCCAATCCCGCGAAATACGAAGCGATGAGGCTGTCATAGCGGTTGGTCAGGGCAAAGGCCTTTCCTGCCAGCCGCCGCCGCGTCGCCGCCGAAACCTGGCCGTCGTTTTTCTCCATTTCGTTCAGGACCAGATCATAATCGGCCGTGTCGGTGACCACGGCCACCGAGTCATAGTTCTTGGAGGCGGCGCGGATCATGGTCGGCCCGCCGATATCGATATTTTCGATCTTGTCTTCATGGGTCGAGCCGGGATTGGCCAGGGTCTGTTCGAACGGATACAGATTGACCACGACCAGGTCGATCGGCTTGTATTCCTGCTGGGCCATTTCGGCCTGGTGCTCCGGGTCATCCCGTTTGAACAGGATGCCGGCATAGACCTTGGGATGCAGCGTTTTCACCCGGCCGTCGAGTATTTCCGGCGCTCCCGTGAACGTGGAGACCGAAATGACATGCACGCCCGCCTTCTTCAATGCGGTCAGGGTTCCGCCGGTGGAAATAATCTCCACCCCCATCGCCTCCAGGCGGCGGCCCAGTTCGGCCAGGCCGGTCTTATCGGAAACCGAAACCAACGCCCGTCGTATCTTCGCCATATCCTGCATGATCCGTTCCTTCCGTTAGCGGGTCAATCGCGTCACGACTTCCTGATACCGAGCGGAAGCCTTCTCCACCACTGCCCGGGGCAATGTCGGCGCCGGGTACGTTTTATCCCAATCGAGGGTCTCAAGATAATCGCGGATGATTTGCTTGTCAAACGAGGGTTGGGAACCGCCGGGCCGGTAGGA
>JAAZOE010000205.1 GCA_012797915.1 Candidatus Zixiibacteriota bacterium
ACCATGTCGTGAATCACTGCTCCGGTCTGCGAGGTGACGATTCCGATCCGCATCGGATATTGCGGCAACGGTTTCTTGTGCGCCGGATCGAACAGCCCTTCCTTTTCCAGCCGTTCCTTCAACTGACGGAACGCCAGTTCCAGTTCCCCCATTCCGGCAGGGATCATTTTCCGGACCGACAGTTGATACTGGCCGTTCCGTTCATAGATGGTCAGGGTTCCTTGCGCCAGCACCTTGAGGCCGTCTTTCGGTTCGAACCGCAGTCCCGCGCCATGGGACCGCCACATGGCGCATTTGAGCTGTGATTCATCGTCCTTGAGCGAGAAATACCGGTGGCCGGAGCCATGATGCAGGTAATTGGAAATCTCCCCCTCGACCCAGACGGTCGGGAACGACTCCTCCAGGACATATCGGGCCATCGTGTTGACGGCCGTGACGGTGTAGACCTGTTCCGGTTGCCCTCTCATGACAGCGATGATACGGCTCCTGTATGGAATCGACAATTACTTTTCATCAAGATGTGACGACGGCGGGTGGAGATGATCGTGAACTTTTTGCGCTATACTTTTGGGGATTCCGGCCACGGTGGACAGATCGTCCAGCGTCGCCTGCTTGACCGCTTCGACCGAACCGAAGTGATTCAGGAGAATCACCAGCCGCGCCTTGCCGACCCCTTTGACCGCCTCCAGCTCGGAAGTTATCGTCCGCTTGTTGCGCAGGGTGCGATGGTAACTGACGGCGAACCGATGGGCCTCATCCCGCACCCGCTTGAGGAGATTGATAGCCGGCGAAGTCTTGGGAATGCTTACCGGGGTAGCCTGACGCGGCACAAAGACTTCTTCCAACCGCTTGGCCAGCCCGATGACCGGCTGGTCGCCGCGACCGTGGGCGTCCAGAACCTCCCTGGCCACCAGCAACTGCCCCTTGCCGCCGTCGACCATCATCAGGTCGGGAAGCGGTTTGCCGTCTTCCACGCGACGGCCGACATAGCGGGTGATGACCTCCCGCATACAGGCGAAATCATCCTGCCCCTCGACCGTCTTGATCTTGAAATGGCGATACTCCGACTTCTTCGGCTTCCCCTTTACGAAATAAACCAGCGAGGCCGCCTTGTCCATCTGGCCGAGGTTGGAAATGTCGAAACAGCTGATGGTAAGAGGCGGCTTGTCCAGTTTCAGGACCTGCTGAAGTGACACGGCCGAAGCCGGGACCTTTTCCTGATATTTCCGTTTCTGCAGAAGCATTTCATCCAGAACCAACCGGGCATTGGTCTCGGCCATCACCACCAGTCTCTGTTTTTCGCCTTTCTGGGGAAAGACCAGTTTAACTTTCGAACCCTTGCGGCCGCTCAGCCAATCTTCGATTAACGGCGCCTCGTCTATCGATACGGGGAGGAAGATTTGTTCCGGCAGGTTTTCCGAATGGTTGTAGTATTGATGCAGGAACCCGGCCAGCAGTTCCTCGTTGGACATCTCCGCTTCCGTTTTCAACTGGATATCCTGACGGCCGATCAGGATTCCTTCGCGGATTTGCAGCACCACCGCCGCCGCCTCGGACTCCTCGCGGGCGAAGGCGACCACGTCGCGGTCGATATCCTCGGCCGAATCGACCTTCTGTTTCTGCTGGACCGAATCCATGGCGATGATCGTGTCCCGAAGACGGGCCGCTTCCTCGAAATGCATCGCCTCCGAGGCCTCGTTCATCTGTTCCTGCAGGCGTTTGACGAGATCGTTTCGGCGGCCGGACAGAAACAGAATAACCGCCTCGACATGCTTGCGGTACTGCTCTTCGGTTTGCAGGTTTTCGCACGGCCCGCCGCAGCGGCCGATATGGTAATCCAGGCAGACCTTGTATTTCCGGCCGGTTGGCGAAGGTATTTCCAGATTGCAGGACCTCAGGCCGAAATGGCGCATCAGGAATTTCCAGGTTTTGCGCATCCCGAAAGCATTAGTGTATGGTCCGAAATATTTCGCCCCGTCGTTTACCACCCGACGGGTGACCAAAAGGCGCGGGAACAGTTCGGCCATGGTCAATTTGAGGTACGGGAACCGCTTGTCGTCCTTGAGGTTAACGTTGTAACGCGGCTTGTGTTCCTTGACCAGGTTGGCTTCCAGAATCAATGCCTCGATTTCCGAATCGGTGACCAGCAGCTCGATATCGGCGATTTTCGCCACCAACCGGGCGGTCTTGGCGTCCTGCGCGCCGCGGGCATGGAAATAGGTGCTGACCCGGTTTTTCAGATTCTTGGCCTTGCCGATGTAGATGATTTTCCCGGTCTTGTCCTTCATCAGGTAAACGCCGGGCGTGCGGGGCAGGTGGGCCAGTTTGAGCTGAAGCGATTCGGTCATACTGAAAATAACGAAAAAGACT
>JAAZOE010000206.1 GCA_012797915.1 Candidatus Zixiibacteriota bacterium
AGTATCTGCCGCGGTTGATCGAGGCCGGCCGAAAAGTCGTTATTTGTGAGCAGGTGGAAGACCCGAAATTGGCCCGCGGATTGGTCAAGCGGGATGTCGTCGAAATCGTCACGCCGGGAACCTCCACTCTGGAAACGGCCCTGGAACCGTCGCACAATTCCTATCTGGCGGCATTGTGCGGAGACCGGCGAACCATGGCCCTGGCCCGGTTGGAGCTGTCGACGGGCGAATTCTCGGTGACCGAGGGTGAACCGGAAACGATCCTCGACCTGTTGCAACTGTTGGCGCCGAAAGAACTACTGATCGCGGCCGAGAACGGCGAGGGGTCGGTTTCCTCGTCGTTGCCGGTCAACGGCGGTATCGGCGTGGTGACCCGGTTGGAAGCCATCTATTTTGATACCCGCCTGGCCGAACAAAATCTCTGCCGTTTCTTCGGGGTAACCACGCTGGAGGGATTTGGCGTCGGGGATATGCGGCTGGGTGTTGCCGCCGCCGGAGCGATCCTCCGCTATCTTCAGGATAACAAGCAGAACCGGCTGGAACATATCACCTCGCTGAAAGTCGGGGCGGTCGAGACGCGAATGATACTCGATGCCGCCACGGTTCGGAATCTGGAACTGTTCACCAATCTGTCCGCCGGGGTTGAACGGCATTCCTTTTACTGGGCGGTCAATCGGACGGCAACGGCGGCCGGAGCCCGACGGTTGCGGCGGACGATTGCGGCGCCATTTCTGGACAAAGACAAAATCGACCGACGACTGACGGCGGTGGCGGAATTGACGGCGCGGGCGGATCTTTCCGACCGGCTGGCCGGCCGATTCAAGATATTCCCCGATCTGGAGCGCTTGGCCGGTCGCCTGGGAATGGGAAAGGCCAATCCGCGGACCCTGATGGCCATACGGGATGCCGTCGGGATCAGCCGTGTCGTCAGAGAGACGCTCGACGGCTGCGCCGCCCCCTTATTGACGGAAATGATCGGGGCCATGCCCGATCTTCATGATGTGGCGGACATGATTGGCGCGGCGATTCGCGATGATGCGCCACAGGTGACAACCGCCGGGGGAATATTCAAAGCGGGATATTCGTCCGAGCTGGATGATTTGAATCTGTCGATTAAGGATGCCCGTGCCTATATCGCCGGGCTGGCGGCGGCCGAACGGGAAAAAACCGGCATCCCCACACTCAAAGTCGGATTCAATAAGGTCTTCGGCTACTATATCGAGGTGACCAAGCCGCATATCGACAAAGTCCCCGCCGATTACATCCGCAAACAGACCCTGGTCAATGCCGAACGGTATATAACCGAGACGATGAAGGAAAAGGAAAGCCTCATCCTTGCGGCGGAGGACAAAATCAACAGTCTGGAGGAAGAGCTGTTCGACCGGCTGTGCGATAATATCTCCGGCTGGCTGCCGGAGATGATTCTTCTGGCGGACATTCTTGCCGAACTGGACGTCCTTAATGGTTTCGCCGTTCTGGCCCGTCAGGAACGGTACGTCCGGCCGTCAATCAGCGCCGATCGGAACCTGCGGTTCACCCAGGGGCGTCATCCGGTCATCAGCCAGATTCTCGGGCCGGGGAATTTCGTGGCCAACGATCTGGCTCTGGATGAGAACGACACGGCCATGATCATCCTGACCGGACCGAATATGTCGGGCAAATCGACCTGGTTGCGACAGACCGCGCTGATCGTCATTCTGGCCCAGATGGGATCGTTCGTGCCGGCCGAAGCCGCCGAGATCGGTTTGGTCGACCGCGTATTCACAAGGGTCGGGGCGGCCGATTCCTTAACCCGGGGACAATCGACGTTTCTGGTCGAGATGGTGGAAACCGCCAATATCCTCCATAACCAGTCGGAGCGGTCGTTGATTTTGCTGGATGAAATCGGACGCGGGACGTCCACGTTCGACGGTCTGGCGGTGGCTTGGGCGGTGGCCGAAACCATCCACGATTATCCGGCCGGGACGCCGCGAACGCTTTTCGCCACGCACTATCACGAAATGACCGGTCTGGCAGCGATTTACCCGCGCATCAGGAATTTTCAGGTGACGGTAAAAAAATACGGCCAGGAGATCATCTTTCTGCATCAGGTTCTCCCCGGCGGGTGCGACGATTCGTACGGCATCGAAGTGGCCCGTCTGGCGGGATTGCCGCGGGCAACAATCAAACGGGCGCACGAAATCGTCCGGCTTCTGGAGTCGGGCAGATTTGCCAAATCGGAATTGGCCCGGGGACTTCACGCGCGGCTCAATCAGCCGTCGCTGTTTAACGGGGAGGGGAGTCGGGGAGAATCCCGAATTGAGCAGGAGCTGCGTCAAGTACGGGTCGAAAACCTGACGCCTCTTCAGGCACTGGAACTCCTGGCGGCGTGGAAAAAGGATGTCGATGACGAATAGCTTCTCCGACGAGCGGTTTAATAGGCCGATCCGTCAGCTTGACCGCGTGCTCATCAACAAGATCGCCGCTGGCGAGGTGATTGAACGTCCGGCGTCGGTGGTGAAGGAACTGACGGAGAATGCTCTCGATGCCGGAGCGACGGCGGTCGATATTGTTGCCCGCAAAGCCGGAACGACCTTCATCTCCGTGACCGACAATGGCTGCGGTATTCGCGCGGATCAGGTCCGGTTGGCCTTCAGCCGCCATGCCACCTCGAAGATCCATACTCTCGATGAGCTCTTCGCCGTCCACTCATTCGGCTTCCGCGGCGAGGCGCTGCCGTCGATTGCCTCCGTATCCCATCTGGCGATGACCACCCGGCATTTTTCGGAAGCGGAAGGGACCTACATTGCCTTTGAAGGAGGCAAAGAAATCGACCTGCGGCCGACGGCGGCTCCGATCGGCACCAGGATTGAGGTTTCCCATCTCTTTTTTAACACTCCGGCGCGACGGAAATTCCTCAAGGCGGAAACGACCGAAGCGCGACAAATCATCCGG
>JAAZOE010000207.1 GCA_012797915.1 Candidatus Zixiibacteriota bacterium
AACGGATCGACACTCACGGTGTCGGTGCTCAGATGGGCCCCTCAGCCGTCGAATAACGGCATGGTCACCGGCAGACGGGATTTGTCGTAGGTATACGAATACCCCGCGGCGTACGACCACTTCCCGCCTGTGGCCATCGTCAGGCCGATGGTCGGTTGAAACGAAAGGTGCTCCACGTCCAGCGAATCGAGGTCGCCGTTTTTGTCGTAAACGCCCTTGATATTCCATTGCAGACCGGCGCCGGAGCCGAGCGCCAGCGAGCCGCCGAAAGAGGCTTCATGACGGTCGGTCGGAAGGGTCGTGATGGTTTGATACCGGAGGTCCTCCCGCTGGAAGTAAAAGATAAACGCGAAATTGGGGGCCAGCGGCTGCAGGATATCGCGGCCGGGCGCTTCGAAGAGACCGCGACCGGAAGTGAACGGATGGGACGTCTTCTCGAACCGATACGACACCGAGGCGTCCATTCTGGTCGTCGGCCGATACCGCAGTTTCGCCTGCCCGAGATATTTGTTGGTTGTGTATACGGAATCGGGGAACGGATAATCATCCCGATGGACCCGGTTGTAGGCGGCCAGCAGCGACAGCGTCGCCTTCGGATTCAGACGCGTGCTGAGTTCGGCGCTTCCCCGGGCGTCGAGTCGGTTCAGCGACGACCGGCGCAAAAAGTCGAAATCGACCTGCGGCCCGGGTCGGCCCTCGCGAAACGTCGCCAGATCGACGAAATAATCATCGGTCTCCCGCCTCATGACGCCGGCCCTGGTCACCAGTCGGGTGCGGGTGGACAACCGGTGGGCATACTGGACCGTGCCGCCGTAGGCGTCGCTGGACACGTTGGTATCCTGGTTCTTTGTCGTGCTGTAGGTCAGGGCGCCGGACAACTGCCCTCCGGCCACCTGCCCCTTGAGACGAGCTTTATGGGCCAGGGTCCGGGTCTTGGGCAGGACGCCGACCGGCAGAGTGGTGTCGCTGAAGGTCACCCGCGAGGCGAATTCCGGCCCCGAGGCCCCGCTGGCCGGATGCGCGGCCGAGTCATAGGCGAACCAGGGCGAGGCGGCCGACGACGAAAACGACCGGTAATTAAAGGTGTAGCCGGCGGTCAGCGCCTGAATGTCGGCCTGCACCCCCGCTTCCAGTTGATGGGTTCGGTTGTCCACGTGACGGGTCTGCGACACCACATGGCAGCTGTAACAATGGCTGGTGTTGACCTGCTGGGCGGAGCCGTTTTCCAGAATCGTGCGATGCGCGGCCATCAGCCGCAGGTTGTTGGTCCGCGACAACAGCACGCCAACCTGCGACGCAATCTCGTGGCGATGGCTGTGATAGTCGGCGGCGGAGTCGGTCACCTCGTGCGTCAGGATCTTGCCGCCGGGACGGGTGGACTGCCATTCGCGGGTCTCCAGATTCGACAGCATATCCTGGCCGAAACGCTTCCCCAGCGACCGATACTGAATCATGCCCGTCAGGCGATCGGCGGCCTGCGCCTCGAAACGCCCGAAGATATTCCGGCGGTCATAATAGTGGGTCTGAAGATCAAGAAGGGTATGGTCCCGTCGGGAGTGAAGATCATAGCGGAACTCCGGAAGAAGCTCCTCGCGGCCGAGATTATATTCGCCCACCTTGAGACCGTAATCGCTCAGGGTCGTGCAATGCCCCCCGACCCAGAGCGACTGGATGTCCCCGTCGGCTGTCTCGGCGGGCCAGGCGACGGCCGGTATCGTCAGGGCGGCCCCCAACGCGAACATCATCAATAGTCTTCTGCGATTCATGGTTCCCTCCTATCGCGTTAAGGCGTTGCCGCCGGTTGAGAGAGCCTGAGAGGGAAGATCGGTGCCGTGTATGGCACTGTGACACTGGGTGCATTTGGTCAACATGCCGACTTTCCACCCATCGGGGGTCGATACGCCGTTGCGCGAGGCGTCCAAAGGCACCGTAAACTCCCCATCCACCCCCTCCACCGTGGCATGGAAATGCATCGCATGACAGGAGAGGCAGAGCGCCGGTTCGTTCTGCTTGAGGAGATTGTCGGCCACCGTCCCGTGCGGCCGATGGCAGACCAGGCAGTCCTCATTGACGGGCGCATGCTCATAGATAAACGGTCCCTCTTTGTCGGCATGACAGAGGAAACAGAGGTCCCGGCCGGTGTTGTCCGCGGTCAAACGGGCGGCGCCGCCGTGCGGGTTGTGACAATCGAGACAACCCACCTTCCCCTCGATCACTGGA
>JAAZOE010000208.1 GCA_012797915.1 Candidatus Zixiibacteriota bacterium
ACCGGGGCGTGACCCTCCGCGACATAGAAATCCTGAACCGTTCTTCCGGCGGTCCGTATGTCAAACTGCCGCCGCCGATGGCGGCTGCCCTCACCGGCCGACGGATACTGATATCAATCTCTTACTCCGGCCGCCAAGCGCTGGCGACCGCGATGATTGTCGACGAGGACACGATGACCAACGATGAGATTCTGCAGATTTTTTATGACAGTAAAGCCATGCTTTCGGGCCATTTTCTTTTGACCTCCGGACGGCACAGCGACGTCTATTTTGAGAAGTTCACGATTTTACGCCAGCCGCCGTATGTGGATAAACTCTGTCGGCTGATGGCCGACCATTTCCGCGGCGACCGGGTGGAGCTGGTGGTCGGACCGACCGTGGGCGGGGTCATCATCGCCTATGAAACGGCCAAGAATCTGGGGACGGACGCGATTTATGCCGAAGCCGGCGAGGACGGCAAGTCCCGCATCTTTAAGCGCGGATTTTCCATCGAACCGGGGACGCGGGTGCTGATCGTCGATGACATCCTGACCACCGGACGATCGGTCCAGGAAGTGATCAACCTGTGCCGATCGTATCAGGCCGAAATCGTCGGCCTGGGGGTCCTGCTGGATCGCTCCGGCGGCGCGGTGACCTTCGATGTCCCGCTGAAACCGCTGGCCACGGTGGCGGCCAAGAGCTGGGACCCGTCGGAATGTCCCCTCTGCGCCAAAGGTATGACCCTGACGCAGCGCGGCAGTCGCAAACTGTGACCGAGAACGTGAGGAGCGCATGAAAACATCGTTTGGTATCGTCGTCACCCTGGCCGCGCTGGCCCTGCTTGCTGCGGCTCCCGCGGGCGCAGAACGATTCGATCCGACCTTGTTGGGGTATGGGGGCAAACTCGCCGTCAACATCACCAACGTTTCCAATCATCCCGACAAGACCAACAGCCGCACCACTTACTCGTTCGGCGCGCTGGTGAATTACCCGCTCACCCGGATGCTTGATTTTCAAATGGAACTGTTGATCGCCGGCCGCGGGTACTCCATTCCCAACACCCCGGTGTACGATACCGCCGACAATCTGCTGGGAACGGCCGACGCCATCGCCATCCTGCAGTATCTGGAAATCCCCTTTCTGGTCAAGTTGTCGCCGGCCGAAGGCAAATACCGTCCGTATCTGGTTGGCGGCGGATACGCCGCCTTCCTGGTGCGGAATAAACTCCGCCTGAACGACGGCCTTTACCAGATCGATTTCGACCTGAACAACACCAACGACCTCGATATCGGCGGTATCGCCGGCGTCGGGATCGACATGAAGATGGGAAAAGGATGGTTCTTTTTCGAGGCCCGGTACGAGCAGGGGGTGATGTCGGTGATCAAAGATGAATCGTATCGCAGCCACGCCCTTTCCTTCCAGGCCGGCTGCTGGTTCTGATCCCATGTTCCACCGGGGCTGCGGCTAAGCAAACGCCGCCCCTCGCCAAATTATTACCAAGAGTTCGTAGTGGCCGACCGGTGTGTCGGCCATTCGCTATTCGGATTAAGACGTGCGCGGTCGGGAATCCCTTCCCGACCGCATAGTCGTTACCTGAAGATTACCACCACACCTGCGTATCGCCGTCCAGCGTGAATATCCGTTCCTCGCGGTCGGAATCCTTCCCCGTCAGCCAATACAGCCCCCCCGTTGGCGCCTTGTCGAACGTCACCGCTCCCTTGTCGTCGGCCTGGATCTTGCCCACCGACTGCCAACCGTCGCGCCAGTAGGATAACTCGTACTCCGTGCCAGGGGTCAGGAAGGCTTTGGCCGTCCCATCGGTGGAGGCCTCCAACTGCCGTTTGGTGGTGGCGATCAGGGTCACCAAAGTCGTCTTCGCCTCGTCGCCGATGAGGGCCGTCTGCGTGCCATCGCCGTGCAGGATAAACGCCGGTCCCGCCGGGACGATTTTCTCGTTGAGATAGAACGCCGGCAGGTACGCGATTTCCGGGGCCATGGCGGTGAACGTGACCGTTTGGCCCGCTATCTGTCCCCAGTGAATCGGCGTCCACTCCCCGGAATTGAACACGCAAATATAGGCGATATCGACCGAATCCGGGACTTCCCGGGTCAGCGTCACCGCCACGTCGCACACCTTGCCGTAATCGGCGGTGACGTCGATATAATTCTTGCCAGCCAGCCAGCCGGGAAGTTTCTCCTGTTTGTGTTTCTGAAACACCAGGTTGTCGGGATTCTTGCCGTACATCTTGCGGTACACCTTGGCGAATTTGTTGGCCAGCCCGTACTCGCCCGGATTGGCCTCGGCTCCCATGAACGGCACCACCTTGCCGCCGGGGACCAAAATCGCGTTCCAGGCATGGTTGTTGCCGGCATCGGCCCAGGCGGGGGTGTAATCGCTGGTCACCGCCAGGCCGTTGGCCCGCATGGCGAAGATGGTCAGGTTGGTCATGTCCTCACACCGCCCCTTGCCCTTGGCCATCATCTCCGCCATCCCCTGATCGGTCGGATGGAAATAATACCGGGGATCGAACCCGAACCAGGTCATGATATCCTTGTTGATCAACCGCGCCGCCTCGGTCGGATCGCTTGGGTTGGTCATCTTTCCCGGCAGGTCGGCATACTTGTCCCAGAACACCGGCCGCCAGTTTTCCAGCGGCTCGTTACTGCCGCGATAGGGGAGAACGTATTGGCAGAATTGATCGAAACTCAAATGTTTGGCCCACGGTTTTTCCTTCCAAGCCCGAAACGCATAGTCGATATGCTCGATCAGATAATCGGCCGTGATGTTCTGCAGATCATCGATCACATCCTTCTTCTTGTAGTCCAGCGTCCCGTGCTTCTTCTCCAGCGTGTCGTACGACGCCGTCAGGACGTCATAGCTCGGGTAAACGAGTGGGTCGAAATCGATCACGTTTCCGGCGGTGTCCTTGAGGCTGTAGGTCACGTAGCTGTGCCCCTCCATGTTCCCGACCAGGAAATAGGCGGCCATGAATTTCAGCGTGTCGCCGGAGGCCGCATAGTGCGTCAGTACCTTCTCCAGTTCGCCCCGATTGGTCCCGGCCGAATCGAGGGCGGCCATGATATCGGGTGGATAGGCCGGTTTTGCCGGCGGATCGGCGGCCAAGGCGACCGCGACCGACAGGATCATCACGGGAAGAAAAAACCAACGATGTGCTCTCATGTTACCCCCGGGGAATGGGCAAGGTAAAGTCTATTATCGTCGTAATTTGATACCTCGGGCCGGCCTTTGTCAAGCGATATTCCGGCACGGCGGGGACGTAAACCCCCGGTTTTCCGCCCCGGCCGCGAAGAAGACAAGAATGGAGCAATCGCTGAAACAACCCGACCGAGGAATCCGTATGGTATCGAAGACGGGTCGCGCCAATTGAGCGGGAGGTTATGAGACCATGAAGAAGAAAAATCTGGGGTATTTGGGCTTCCTCGGCCTTTTGGGATTCACCGGCATCCTCGGTTCGCTTACCGGCATCGATGTCCTGTACGGACTCTATGGCCTGTTCGGTTTCTATGGTTTCTTCGGCCTCTTTGCGATACCCGACAGGGCATAAGACGCAGGTCTGGTTCGGAATGAATCCCCGCCGAAGCGGGGACGAATGAGAAGCTTGACCTTGTCCAGGGGTGCCCCGGCCCCCTGGGCCGGGAAAAGACGCGATCGTCGGATCGTAAACAACCTGACTTACCTCGCCACCCGGTGCCGGTCGATCCAGTACCCCCACATCACGAACACCCACGCCGCCAAACCGACCTCGCCGATAATCTTCGGATTATCCGGAGGCGGCGGACCGAAATAATTGGCCATCGTTATCCCGACCAGCACGAACGCCAGCGCCCAGAACGCAATCGCCCCGATTTTATCTTTGGCGCGGGATGTTTTCAGGAAATAATAGATGCCCAAACCGAACATGGCCAGTTCCACGATCAAACTGCCGTAGAATGAATTCCACAATCCCCAGCCGAAATAGGCGTTGACCCCCGGCGCCAATTGCAAATCAGGCCGATGGGTAATCAGATCCAGCACCCAGTGCGAAAGTACGACTCCGCCCAACACCACCGCTCCCTTGCGCGACTGGCGGAACCAGAAATAGATTAGCGCGAACAGCACCGCCCAGACCAGCACTCCGGCCAGGCTGTGCGTATATGGGTAATCGAGGAATTTCAGCGGAGTGACAACGGTATTCCCCGGCTCGACCCGGACATGTTCGATTCCCAGAAGCAGGAAGATCGGCCAGAGCAAGTCGATAAACTGGGTGGCCAGAAGCAGCGTCCCCAGACTGACTCTGGGGGCAAACTTCTTCGCCCCCAACCCCACCGCCATATGACCAAGGAACATATCGTCATTCTCCTCTATTCGTCGACGATGGCATCAGGAAAGGATTCCTGACGCCGCGCTAATTATTGTTTCCTTAAATAGTCGACAATGATCCCAATGTCTGAGTGTCCTATTCCCTTTTTCTCATAGGGCAATTCCGAGTCTTTCCCTTTGACAAACCCCTCTAGTATTTTTCGCGATTGAATCTTTATTCCATTCCGTTTCTGGACGTATATCGCCGCCATTACCTTCGGTTTGCCATCCTCTCGTAGATTCAAATGAATCGCAAAGGGCTTCCCGCCTTTGGTTGCTTTGGGGACGATATCGGAGCACTCTTCCAATATTCTGCATAAGAGTGCGTTAAGAACATCTTTGTCATCCTTCGCCAGACAATTGCAGTGGGTTAAAATATCGGCTGGCCGGACACTGCCTGTATCGATCTTTTTTATCCAATCCATACGACCTCACTCCCACTCAATCGTCGCCGGGGGTTTGGACGAGACGTCATAGCATACCCGATTGACGCCGCGAACCTCGTTGATGATACGGTTCGAAATCCGCGCCAGAATATCATCCGGAATCCGCGCCCAATCCGCCGTCATGCCGTCGGTCGAGGTTACCGCCCGCAAGGCGATCACATTCTCGTATGTCCGCATATCTCCCATCACGCCGACCGATTGCACCGGCAGAAGCACCGCAAACGCCTGCCAAATCTTGTCGTACTGCCCGCTGGTCCGCAATTCTGAAATATAGATGGCGTCGGCGTCCCGCAACACCCGCAAACGATCCTCGGTGATTTCGCCGATCACCCGCACCGCCAGTCCGGGGCCGGGGAAGGGGTGCCGCCCGATAAAACTCTCGTCCAATCCCAGCTTCCGCCCAAGCGCCCGCACCTCGTCTTTGAACAGCTCTCGCAACGGTTCCACCACCTTCAGGTGCATCTTCTCCGGCAGGCCGCCGACATTGTGGTGCGACTTGATCGTCGCCGATGGTCCCTTGAACCTGGTCGATTCGATCACGTCGGGATAGAGCGTCCCCTGCGCCAGATACCTGGCATCGCCAACTTCCCGAGCGGCTTTCTCGAATACTTCTATAAACGTCCGCCCGATAATCTTCCTCTTCTGTTCCGGATCGATCACCCCGGCCAAACCATCCAAGAACAACTTGGAGGCATCCACCGCCCGCAGGTTGATCCCCAGCGTCTCGTACGAGGCAATCACTTCCTCATATTCATTCTTCCGCAAGAGGCCGTTGTTGACGAATATCGCCGTCATCTGGTTGCCGACCGCCTTATGCAACAGCGTCGCCGCCACGGTCGAGTCGACACCCCCGGATATGCCGAGAATAACCTTATCCTTCCCGATCGTCTCCCGCAACTGCCGAACCGACGACTCGATGAACGATTCCGTCGTCCAGTCGCCGGCCAGACCGCAGATATCGAAGAGGAAATTACGAAGGATCTTCGTTCCCTCGGTGGTGTGCATCACCTCCGGATGGAACTGCACACCATAGAACCGCCGTTTGTCGTCGGCCACCGCGGCATAGGGGATGTCGCTGGTTGTCGCCAGTTTCGCAAACCCCGACGGCAGGGCATCAACCGAATCGCCGTGGCTCATCCAGACCTGGCTTCTGGAGGCAACCCCTTTCAAGAGACGGTTGGGAGCGGAGATATCGATTATCGCCCGGCCGTATTCGCGGTACTCCGCCCGCGAAAGCCGTCCGCCCAACTGCAGGGCCATCAACTGCAGGCCGTAACAGATGCCCAGGACAGGCAGCGTCGTGTCAAAAAACGTCACCGGCAGTTTGGGGGAACCGTCCTCCAGCACCGAGGCCGGCCCGCCGGAGAGGATATACCCCATCACCCTCCGGTCGGCCAGTTTCGACAGATCGGCGTTGAACGGCAGGATCTCGCAATAGACGTTCTGCTCGCGCACCCGCCGGGCGATCAACTGTGTGTATTGGGAACCGAAATCCAGGATAACGATCATTTCATGACCGGAAGCCATCGTCTTATCCCTGCTTTCTGATAATGGTGTCCACTTTCCAATGTTCATCGTCCCGCTCCGGGAAATCGACGTTGTAATGCAGGCCGCGCGATTCTTTCCGCCGCGAGGCCGACTCGATGATTAATTCCGCCACCGTGACCATGTTGCGCAGCTCGATGCTGTCGTCCGACAACGGATGGGAATTATAATACCGGTTCACGCTGTTGCGGATGACGGCTATCTGCTGCACGGCCTCGTGGAGACGGTAGGTCGAGCGGACGATGCCGACATAGTCCCACATCAGTCGTTTCAATTCCCGGCGGTTGTACGACAGAATGACGCGCTCGCGGGGACGCTGTGCGGCGGCATCGTGGGGGAAGGACATGGATGGGGGTTTGATCGTCGAGTTGTTCCGGAAGTCCTCGATGGCCGCCTCGGCGGCGAACTGCGCGGTGGCAATCGCCTCCAGAAGCGA
>JAAZOE010000209.1 GCA_012797915.1 Candidatus Zixiibacteriota bacterium
GCCCTGGACCTGCCGGGGCACGGGCATACCGAGGCGGATCTGGAACATCTCGATTTCGGATCGCTGGCCGATGCCGTGGCGGCGTTCGCCTATGACCATTTCGACCGCCCGGCGGTGCTGGTCGGGTACTCGCTGGGAGGGCGGGTGGCGCTGCAGGCGGCGTTGAGCCATCCGGACCGGTTCCGGGGGCTGGTGCTGGAATCGGCCTCAGCCGGCATCGAGGACGAGACCGAGCGGCGGCAGCGGTTGCAGCAGGATGAGGCCGTGGCAACCCGATTGGGCGCCACCGACATGCGTAATTTCCTGATCGAATGGTATCGACAACCGTTGTTCGCCTCGTTGTCGCCCGAGACCGTGGCCGGAATTATCGACCGCAAGGCGCACAATGATCCCGGGCGGCTGGCCGAGGTGGTGGTCAAACTTTCCTCCGGGCAGCAGCCATCGCTGTGGGACCGGCTGTCCTCCTGGAACAAGCCGACCCTGATCGTGGCCGGCGAATTGGATGACAAATATCGAGCGTTGGCCACCCGTCTGGCCGGCCAGATGAAAAGAAGCGTGTTGCAGATTATCCCCGGGGCCGGGCATATCGTTCATCTGGAAAACAACGCCGCGTTTGTCGCGACCTTGAAATCGTTTCTGGACGCGTATATCTTGTAGTCATCGCCGTCCGAGCAAAGGAGTCTGCCGTGCCGATCATCTGGAAGCCGGTCGGGAAATTCGAGGATATCCTCTATCACAAGGCCGAGGGAATCGCCAGGATAACCATCAACCGTCCCGAGGTCCGCAATGCCTTCCGTCCGCTGACGGTGATGGAGCTGTCGCAGGCGTTTGCCGACGCCCGCGAGGACGGCGAAATCGGCGTGGTGATCCTGACCGGGCAGGGGAAAGAGGCGTTCTGTTCCGGCGGCGACCAGAAAATCCGGGGGGAAGCCGGGTATGTCGATGACCAGGGGGTGCATCGCCTCAACGTGCTGGACCTGCAGCGGCAAATCCGGACCCTGCCCAAGCCGGTGATCGCCATGGTGGCCGGGTATGCCATCGGTGGCGGGCATGTCCTGCATCTGCTGTGCGATCTGACCATCGCCGCCGACAACGCCCGTTTCGGCCAGACCGGCCCAAAGGTCGGGTCGTTCGACGGCGGCTATGGCTCCAGCTACATGGCCCGGATCGTCGGCCAGAAGAAAGCCCGCGAGATTTGGTTCCTCTGCCGCCAGTATGACGCCCGGCAGGCGCTGGAGATGGGTTTGGTCAACACCGTCGTTCCCTATGACCGACTGGAGGAAGAGACAATCAGCTGGTGCCGGGAAATCCTAGCCAACAGCCCGATGGCTATCCGCTGCCTGAAAGCGGCGCTCAACGCCGACTGCGACGGCCAGGCCGGACTGCAGGAACTGGCCGGAAATACCACCATGCTTTTTTACATGACCGAGGAGGGGCAGGAGGGGAAGAAAGCATTCGTGGAGAAACGAAAGCCCGACTTTTCCAAGTTCCCCCGCCGGCCGTGATCCGCATCCGCCGGATACGGCCTCGAAGAAACGATGACTACCGCTGCCGAAAAAATCTCTCCGGCAAAAATCTGGTTCTTGGCGGCGCGGCCGAAAACCCTGCCGGCCGGTCTGGTCCCGGCCCTCTGCGGCGGGGCGCTGGCGTATGCCGAAAACGTCTTCCACCTGCCGTCGTTTCTGGCGGCGGTCTTCGGCGCGGTCATGATTCAGATCGGGGCCAACTATGCCAATGACCTGTTCGATCATCTCAAACGAACCGACACCGCTGAACGGATCGGCCCGACCCGCGCCACCCAGGCGGGATGGGTAACCCCGAAGCAGATGGCCCTGGCTACCGCCGTTGTTTCCACACTGGCGACCCTGGCCGGAATCTATCTGGTGTATCGCGGCGGCTGGCCGATCGTGATCATCGGCCTGGCCTCGATCGCCTGCGGCATCCTGTACACCGCCGGGCCGTTGGCCCTGGGATATATCGGGGTGGCCGACCTGTTCGTGCTGATTTTCTTCGGCCCGGTGGCTTTGGCCGGGACGTTTTATGTGCAGGCGTTGACCGTCACTTGGCCGATCATCGCCGCCGGGTTCGCCTTCGGGATGATTTCGACCGCCATCCTGACGGTCAACAATCTTCGCGATATCGAGACCGACCGCAAAGGAGGGAAGAAGAGCCTGGCGGTCATTTTCGGGCGGATGTTTGCCCGGATGGAATATGTCGTGATGCTGGTCGGGGCGGTGGTGGTGGCGATTGTGCCGGCGATAACGGAACGGAAACCGTTTTTGTTCCTGACGATACTCTATCTGCCTATGGCAATTGGACCGATAAAAACCGTTTTCACGTCAACGGACGGCGAACGCTTGAACAACACCCTGGCGGCCACCGGCCGGCTTCTGCTGGTGTATGGGTTCCTTTTCAGCCTGGGGTGGATGTTGTGAAAATCACTTCAGTTGCCATCCAGGGATATTGCCACCGCTTGTTGGCGCCGCTACGGTTGTCATCCGGAGTGATTTCGGAGCGGCAGGGGGTCATGATTCGCATCCTCGCCGACAACGGCATGGTCGGATATGGCGAAGCGGCGCCGTTGCCGGGATTTTCACCGGAAACGCTGGAAGCAACCACCAAAATCCTCGGGCAAATAGAATCCGCATGGCAAGGGAAGACAGTCCCGGCATCCCTCGATGAAATCAGCAATATGGTCCGGCAGGTCATCCCGGCAGGATATCCCGCGGCCGTCTTCGGCCTGGAAACGGCGCTCGGCGATCTGGCCGCGCAAGCATCGGGCCGTCCGCTGGCGCTCTGGCTGAATGCGAAAGCGGCGAGGGAAGTCCCTGTCAACTATTTGATCACCGGGACGAAACCCGATCAGGATACAACTGCGGCGGATTTCGAACGGGGTAAATATGCGGTGACGAAGATCAAGGTCGGCCACAGATCGGAAGAGGACGATATCGCTTTCGTCCGCGGACTCGTCGACCTTCTGGGCGGCAATATCACTCTCCGGCTGGATGCCAACCGACAGTGGACCTATGACACCGCGGTCCGCGTTTTGAATGGTCTGCGGCAGTACGGGATCGAATATGTGGAGGAGCCGCTGGATAATCCCTTGCCGGCGCAGTTGATCCGGTTGAAAGCCGAGACCGGCATCAGAATAGCACTGGATGAAACCCCGGCTGAACTCGGCGGCGTTGAGGCATGGCTCTCGTCAGCGGCCGTCGATGTCCTAATCATCAAGCCCACAATCATAGGCGGAATCGCCCGCGCCGTACAGCTGAAAGAAACAGCTCAAAGATATAATCGTTCCGTCGTCGTCACCTCCACCTTCGAAAGCAACATCGGATTAATGGCCTTGGTGCATCTGGCGGCGGCGATCAGTCCGGGCACCGCCTGCGGGCTGGACACCCGCTCGCTATTCAATACAGGTATTATCTCCCTGCAACTCTCCGTCAAAAACGGCGCGATCGCCGTGCCGGAAAAACCGGGTCTCGGTCTGGATGCCCGTGTATGGGAGACGATATGAACCGCCTGATTGCCTGCCCCCTCCGTATCGCGGCCAGGACGACCCCCGACCGGATCGCCCTGTCCGACCCCGACCGGTCGATGACATTTGCGGAGTGGGATGCGGCCGCGGTCGGAACGGTGGAAAGCTTCCAGGCCGGAGGCATCCTCCCCGGTCAGGCCGTCGCCGTGCTGGGCCGGAATTCCATCGACTATGCCGTTCTGTTCTTCGCCGCCCTGCGATACGGCCTCATCCTGACTCCCCTGAATACGCGTCTGACCGTTGCCGACTGGCGGCAACAATTGTCGGCGGTGCATTGCCGTCTGGTTGTCGCCGACCGCGAGTTCCAGCCGCAGGCGATCGACCTGGGGATTCCCTCAGTATCGATGACAAACATCATCGCCGGCACCGCGGCGGATGTCGACCGGGACGTCGAAGTGGAAATGCCGCCGGACCGCGACGCGCTCCTGATATTCAGTTCCGGCAGTACCGGTCGGCCGCGGGGCGTGGTTTTGACCGGCGGCAACCTGTACTTCAGCGCTCTGGGCCTGGCGACCATTCTGCCGCCGGGACCGGAGGATGTCTGGCTGGCGGTGTTACCCTTCTTTCATATCGGGGGGATTTCGATTCTCTACCGTGCCGCGCTGGGCGCCTGCGGGGTCCATATCCGGCCTTGTTTCGATGCCGCCGATGTCCTGGAAACTCTCGCCCCTGCCCGCATCACTCTCCTGCCGCTGGTGCCGACCATGCTGGGAGAATTACTGGCCGCCGATTCCGCCAATCTTCTTCGCGGCCTGAAGGCGATCATCGTCGGCGGCGCCGCCTTCGATGCCTCCCTGCGCCGGGAGGCCGAGGCCAAACGATTGCCGATCTTGACCACCTATGGCCAGACCGAGACGGCCTCGATGGTGACGATTCTCGACAAAAGCGATCGTCCCGAGTTGTGGTCGACGGCGGGCAGGGTTCTGCCCTATCGGGAAATCATGATTGCCTCGGATGATGGCGAGCCGGTTCCGGCGGGGACCATGGGACGGATTCTGGTGCGGGGAGAGGTCGTGGCCGGACGGCTTTTGGCCGGTCTCCAGGTCCGGTGCCGGCCGGAGGATTGGTTCGACACCGGGGACAACGGAGTGATGAATGCGTCCGGGTATCTCAAGGTGATGGGGCGGGGGGACAGCATCATCGTTTCCGGCGGAGAAAACATCGACCTGACCAGAATCGAAGCGATATTGACCGGGGTTTCCGGCGTCAAGGGGGCCGTGGTTCTGGCCCGGGCGGACAAAAAGTGGGGCCATCGTCCCGTGGCGTTCGTCGAGCCCTCGGGCGAGGACATTTCGGAGGAGAGGATCCGGGAAGAGCTGGGGGCGCAGCTGCCCCGTTTCATGCATCCCGACCGGATCATCATCGTCCGCCCCCTGCCTCTAACCGCCACCGGCAAATATGACCGGGCGGCGCTTAGGGAACGATACGCAAAAATACTCGGAGTCGATGATTAGGCCGATTCCCCGGCGGCGGCGGACAGCCGTTTCTTGAATTCCTCCGGAAAAGCGGTCGGGCGGAAGGTGCGGCCATCGACGGCGACATGGACCGTCTTCACCCGGGCCAGAAGGCGGCCGTCCTCGGCGGTGAACCGGAACTGCAGGGCAAAGGATCGTTCGCCGATCTCGGTTACCGAGGCGGCGATTTCGACGGTGTCCCCGACGCGCAACGGGTGCAGGTAGTCGGCCTCGGCGTGGGCGATGGGAATGATGAAATCCCCCGCCGCGAATCGTTCAGAGAAACGGTATCCCATCTGTTTCAGGAATTGTTCGTATACATCATGGGCGATCCGGAACAGGTTGGCGAAAAAGACCACCCCGGCGGCGTCGGAATCGTGCAGCTTGACCGTATAATAGTCGGTGAACGGGGCCATCGGTTTCCTCCGGAATTATCGCGACGGTTCAATATAGCGCCCGAAACCGCCGGAGTCAAAAGGGTTTGGACATTTTCCGGCGGATTGCGGGGCTCTCCGGGAAGTCCTTGACAAACCCTTCGAATTAGCGTATTAAGGAAACAATGGACGAAAAGCAAAAGTATTTCGACGACATCGGCGACAATTGGGATAAGGACCTGACCGCCGAGGATTTGGAGCGGCTGACCCACATCATCGACACCTTCCACCTGCGGG
Source organism: Candidatus Zixiibacteriota bacterium (assembly GCA_012797915.1). GTDB lineage: Bacteria > Zixibacteria > MSB-5A5 > GN15 > JAAZOE01 > JAAZOE01. The sequence goes on from JAAZOE010000209.1 coordinate 5,664, forward strand.
AAGGGTCGAAGGTATGCGACTTGGGCTGCGGCACGGGCGTGCTTTTCGATATGCTCCGCCGCCGGGTCGGCCGATCCGGGTTCATCGTCGGCGTCGATTTTGCCCCGCGGGTGGCGCACAAGGCGGC
>JAAZOE010000210.1 GCA_012797915.1 Candidatus Zixiibacteriota bacterium
ACGGCAGGGCCATGCCGGTCACCTGTTCCAGCAGATGGAGATACTGCCTGACCCGGTGGGTGACCGACTGGGGAGGTTTGACCGCCCTGGTCAGCAGGAATGATCGGCTGTCACCGGCAAAACCGACCCGTCCAGAGACGCCGGCCAGCTTGAAGATAAGGGCGGAGGAAAGCGATGAGGGAAGAATGAGGGCGAGGTCGTATTTGTCCTCGGCAATCATCCGCGCCGACCGGTAAGGTCCCAGGACTCTCGCCGGCCGGTCATCGATGACCACGACTTTGTCGACTTCGGGAAGAGACTGAAACAACGGCGCGGTCAGCGGCCGGGCCATGACGGACAGCGTTACGGCGCCGGTGGCCTCGGCGGCGGCGGTGACGGCCGGCAAGGCCATGACGGCATCGCCGACCCAGTTGGGAACGCGGATGATCAGTCTCATTCCGTCACGTCGGTCTTTTCCAGTTGGGTCAGATCGAGATAGTAATCTTTCAGCGTGGTCAGCTGTTTCTTGCGCGTCTCCAGCCAGGCGCTGCGGTTTTCCAGCAGGCCGCCGTCGGACAGCAATCCCTGGGCGTGGCGTCCCTCGGCGTCGCGCAGTTTTTTCTCCGCCACGGCCAGTTCCTGCTCCAGAAGGACCAGCTTGGCATGATTGATTTCGATTCGTTTCAGCAGGATGGTCATGCTGGTGCGGGCGCTCCGTTCAGCCGCGACGTATTGCAGCCGGGCCGATTCATAGGCCAGCTCCTGCGAATGAATCGACGCACCGGACGCCCCCCCGTCCCAGATGGGATAGGTCAGATTCAACGACACCTGCCAGTCTTTGGTGTCAATCTTATCCTCGATTTCCCTTTCCGGCTTGCTCTGGGTGACCGTCCCGCGGCCGAACGCATAGCTGGCGTCCAGCGAGGCGTTGATCCCATAGGAACTGCGGGTTTGGTCCAGCGTCCGTTCCGCCGCCTGCACGTTGGCCGCGGCCAGTTCCGTCTCGGCGGTTCGGTCGACCCGGTCCAGATACCGTTGGGCCTCCTCGGAATCGGGCAGGGGGGCGATCGGCGGGATCTCGAGCGTCACCTCCGCCTCCATCGGCAGGTCCAGCAGATGTTTGTAGGCATTGACTTTTTCCTGGAAGGCGGCCTCGGCATCATAGACGCCCAACTGCTTCTCCAGCCGCTTGCCCCGGCTGGTCACCCAGCTTTCCTCGGTGATGACGCCGCCGCCGAATTTCACCGAGTCCCATTGGGCGTTGAAGGCCGCCAGATCGCTCTGGCACTGGGCCGATTGCCGGTCGAGGTCCGCCGACAGATAATCGAAAAAGGCGGTGATACCCTCCCGTTTCAGATCGGTCCGGTTCACGCGCCATTCGATCTCCGCCTTGTCGAGGTTGTCCCGCGTCTCCAGATACGACGACCGGGTGGCGGAGGTCTGGAAGATCGGCTGACTGAACCGTACGTACAGGTTGCCCAGCCGTCGCTTATCGGTGGCGGTGGCGAATCCGGAGATAACGAAATTATCGCCGTAGACGGCGCTGGGGTATTCGTTGTTGCGCAGGTTATACTGCGTCTCCATGGTGATTTCGCCGCCGGTGATGACCTTCTGGCGCAACCGGATGTTGGCATCGCCGGACAGGTCGGACCGGGTAAACAGCAACGGATCGGTATAGCCGGGATAGGTGTCGTAATTCTGGCTGCTGATGTAGGTCGGCAGGGTCGTGTTGAAGGTAATTTCCGGCAGGTAGTATCCGATTCGTTCGGCCTTGAACTTGGCCTGGGCCACCTCCAGCTGCCCGGCGATGATTTGTCCCCGGGTGGACTGGTGGACCAGCCGATCGAGGGTTTTTTCCAGCGTCATCGTTTCGGCCGCAGCCGCGCCGGTGAAAAAGACGACAGAGATCAGGATGGACCGGATGCGCATCATGATAGCTCCTGTTTATTCATACCGTAGGGCCTCGATCGGATCCAACGAGGCGGCCTTGCGGGCCGGGAAATAGCCGAAGATGATTCCGACGGCGGTGGACACCCCCACGGCCAGAAAAATGGAGGAAACGGAAATGACCGTCCGCCAATCGGCGTACCCGGAGATGATCCGGGCCAGGGCCAGGCCGCAGAACACGCCGATGAAGCAGCCGATAAGGCAGATGGTCACCGCTTCGATCAGAAACTGGCTGAGGATATCCCGTCGGCTGGCCCCCACCGCCCGGCGGACGCCGATTTCGCGGGTCCGTTCCAGGACCGAGGCCAGCATGATGTTCATGATGCCGATACCCCCGACCAGCAGGGAGATGCCGGCGATGGCCCCCATGACGATGTTGAAAATCCGCTGGGTCTTCTGACTCTGGGCCAACAGCGCTTCGGGCACGATCACGGTGTAATCGGGGACGTCCCGATGCCGGCGCTGCATGACCCGGCCGACCAGGGCGGCGGCCTGGCCGACATTCTGGTCGGCGCGCACCTGCAGGATGATTTGGTCGATCTCGTTTTGGTTGTAGCGGGCGGCGGCGTCCTCCCCCCCGGCGCGGGACATGGCGTAGTCGATTTCCCGGTTCATTTTTTTGTCCGACACCGACAGCGGCAGATAGACGTTGGCGTTGACATTGCCGATGTCCACACCCTCGACCCTGGCCCCGGCGGTCGCCTTCTCCTGAACGACCCCGATGATGGTGCAAAAGAGGTCATCGATCTTGATCACCTTGCCGACCGGGTCGGCGAAGGCGAACAGGTTGCGCTTGATGTCGGCGCTGATGATGCAGACCTGGTTTTGTTCGGCGTCGTCCTCGGCCCGCAGACAGGCGCCGTCCTTGATGGCCAGATTCATGGCCGCAAAATACTCCGGCCGGGTGCCGATGGCGCGGATATCGCATTCGGCATCGGCATAATAGGCCTTGATCCCCTCGGTGACCTGGGCCGGGATGACCCGTTCGAAGAGGTTGTCGAACAGGGCCAGGTTGGCGACATCCTCCATGGTCAAGCCGGGGCTTCGCCCGCCGGTTTCCTCGCTGCCTGTCGATTCGGATGGGATCGAACCCTCGACGATGATGTTGCGAACGCCCAGCAGTTCGATCTGCTCCAGGGCATCCTGCCGCGCCCCCTCGCCGATCGAGAGCATGGCGATCACCGCGGCCACCCCGAAGATGATGCCCAGCATGGTCAGGAAGGTGCGGAACTTGTGCACCAGAAGCGAGGCCAGCGACACCCGGGTGATCTTGTGATAGTCCATCAGTCCCCGATAATGATCATCTGGCTGGTCGATTTTCGTCCCGACCGCTGTTTCGGTCCGGCCGGCGGCGCGGCCGCGGCGGCCGGGGTTTCCTGCGCCTTGCGGGTGGGATCCATCAGGCAGATTTCCTCACCCCCGGTCAGGCCGGAGGTGACGAT
>JAAZOE010000211.1 GCA_012797915.1 Candidatus Zixiibacteriota bacterium
CGCAGTCGATCACGTTCAATTTGACCATGATGGTCTGCGGGTTTTCCGGATCGGCGGAGGAACTGACGAAAATCATCAACTCCTGCGGACCCAGGGGCAGAGCAACCGTCGACAGGGTGAAGGTTACATGCGCCGGCGTCATACCGGAATGCTCCGAGAGCACGATCGGATCGGTCGCGCCGGCGGTCCAGGGCAAATCCCCGCTGCCGAGATTGACGATATCAAATCCGCCGATCACGGTGTCGCCGAGACAGACGTCGCCGAAATCGAACAGGCTGTCGGAAACATGCAGCCAGGGAATCCCGGCGCCGGTCAGATGGAGTTGGACGACCAGTTCGAACGGGCTGTTGGTGCCGTTGGATTCGAAGGTGACGATGTCATAATATGTTCCCATGCCGATGCCGGTCGTGTCGATCTGGAACTTGACCATCTGGTCCTGCCCGCCGGTGGTCGGGGTGACGACAAGCCAGGTGCTGTCCCATGAGGCGGTCCAAGTCAGGGTTCCGCCGCAGGGATTGGTGACCGGGAGCATCACCGACGGGATCGGTGCGCCGAGAACGCCTTCGAACTTGATCGTGTCCACCGGGAAGGAGAAGCAGGGGAGCTCCTCTTCGGTGACGGTCAGGCCGATGGCGACATACTGCGGAGAATTGGGGGCGTCATCGTCATACACGAAAATCGTATCGACATAGACGCCTGCGGCCAGGCCGGTGATATCGATGTTCACCGTGACGGTGGCGTTGCCGGCGCCGGAGGCCGGTGTCGGCAACAACCAATCTTCGGTGGAACCAAGATACCATTCCAACTCGCCGGTACCGACGTTGGTGATGGTAAAGGTCTTCGCCGGCGGATTGGCTCCGGCCATCAGGGCCGTGAATTCCAGCAGATCCGGAGTCACGCTGAGAATCGGTTCCGTAGCGGCGGTGACCACCAGGGTGACCATGGCCGTCTGCGGCGAGTTATTGGCATTGGGATCGGAGACCACGATGGTGTCGACATAGGTTCCGGCGGTCAGGCCGGTGGCGTCAACTGTCAGAATCACCGTGCCGTCCCCCTCGCCGGCGGCCGGGTTGAGGCTCAACCAGGGGCCGTTGACGGTGGCGGTCCAGTTCAACCAGCCGGTCTCGACACTGCTGATATACAGGATCTGTGTATCCAGAATGCCCGCGCCTTCGACGGCGTTAAACGTGAAGACGACCGGCGAAAGGTGAATGCTCGGTTTCGGCTTGTCGGCTACGACAAGCGTCACCGTCGCCATCTGCGGGTTATTCGCCGCTTCCGGGTCGGATACAATGACCGTGTCGATATAGGTTCCGGCGATCAGGCCGGTGATATCGATGCTTACGGTGACGGACCCATTGCCCGAACCAGAAAGGGGATCAAGCCTCAACCAGGCGGCGCCTTTTGCGGCCGTCCAGTTCAATGTCCCTTCCCCGGAGTTGGTAATGGTCAACGTCTGCGGCGGCGGGATGATGCTGTCGATCATCGCGTTGAACGTAAACGAAGTCGGACTCAGGGCGATAACCGGCTTCGGCGCCGCGGTCACGGTCAGGGTGACCGGCACCTTTATCGGCGAATTGGATGCGTTCCCATCGGTAACGACAATCGTGTCGACATAGGTTGCGGCGGCGAGACCGGTGAGGTCGACGCTGACGGTGACCGGGCCGTCATCAACGCCGGAGGCCGGATCGAGGCCGAGCCAGGCGGCGGTTTTCGTCACCGTCCAATTCAGCGTGCCGAATCCGGTATTGGAAATGGTCAGCGTCTGAGTTCCCGGGTTGGCGCCACCCTGGACACCGGTGAAGGCGAACAAGAGCGGATCGACGCCGATGACCGGAATACCCGGGGCCACTATGAGCGTTACCACCGCCATCTGCGGGCTGTTGGTGGCGTTGGGGTCGGAGACCACGATGGTATCCACGTATGTGGCCGGAGCCAACCCGGCGATATTGACGCTCAGCGTATCGACGGTGTTGCCGGTTCCCGACATTTTGCTCAAGGTCAACCAGGCGGCTTATTTCGTCGCCGTCCAGTTCAGGGTGCCCGCGCCGGAATTGGCGATGGCCATGGTCTTGATGGGCGGATTGCCCTGTCCCTCGGTGGCGTTGAAGGTGAACGATGTCGGGCTGAGCAGGATGGTCGGTTTGGGCGGCGGGGCGACGGTCAGGGTGACAACCGCTTTCTGCGGATTATTGGTGGCGTTGGGATCGGAGACCACGATGGTATCCACGTAGGTCCCGGCAACCAACGAGCCCAGGTTGACACTGACGCTGACGGTGGCATTGCCGGTACCGGAAGCTGGGGACAGACCCAGCCAGGCAGAGGACTTGGTGGCGGTCCAGTTCAGTGTCCCCGCGCCGGTATTGGTAATCGACAGGGTTTTAGACAGAGGATTGCTTCCTCCTTCCGTGCCGCTGAACGCAAAGGTGGTCGGCGACAGCGAGATGGTCGGCTTGGGTGGGGCCGCCACCACCAGGGTCACCGGCACTTTTTGCGGCGTATTGGTGGCGCCGGTAGCGGCAATCACGACTGTGTCCGTATACGTGGCGGCGGTCAGGCCGGCGATGTTGGCGCTGACGGTGACCGTGCCGCCGTTGGTACCCGACGTGGGGGCCAGACCGAGCCAGGCCGAGGTCTTGGTCACGGTCCAGTTGAGAGTCCCGGCGCCCGTATTGGAGATGGTAAGGGTTTGGTTGCCGGGATTGGAACCACCTTCCGTGGCGTTGAAGGTGAAACTGGACGGCGAGAAGCCGATGGTCGGCTGAGGATTGCCGATGGTCAGCTTGCCGGGTACAAATTTGGGAACAAAATCAGCGCTCGAAGTCAGCGTATAGCTGAAATAGGCCGGTCCGATCGTGGTCGAATCGACCGTCACGACCTGATCCGGAGTCGCGGCGGGGACGTCGAAATACAATTTGAACGCCAGGCCTTGCCCCGCCGGAATATAGGTTTCGAAGAGGACAACGACGCCGATATTGACAGTTCGATTGGTATTGTTGATGGTGACCGGTTTCGTGGCGATGTACGATAACCGGCTCCCCACCCAGGAAACCGAATCGAGGGTGACGGCGGAGGAACTCCACTTGATCGGCATGGTCAGGGCGGCCAGTTCCTCGTCGTTGTACATATACACGTCCATCACCGCCTTGGTGCCGGCGGTGGCGGTGACATCGGTGATCCGCAGCGTATCGGGAACGCCGGGGTCATCTGCTTTCAATTGCAGGACCGGAGTATTGTCGTCGGCACGCGCTCCGGTCAATGATTCCTGGGCCGTGGCCACGGCCGTCAATCCGAAGAGGATCACGAAAAGCACCAAAACCGCTTTCGTCCTCATCGCCCACCTCCTGTAAATTGAATATTCATGCCACACAAGACCCCGAGTAGTATGGAAGGAGTCAAAGTTTTCTTTGGCAAGACGTACACTTCACCGTATGGAAATATACCATCAATTCTATTCTTGTCAATCAACAAAACTCTTCCGTCCCAAGAGATTTCCTACGGTTTGGGCATACCTTTACCCCCCGGCGCGGTCGGTCGACGCCCAAGCAGCAGATAATGAAATCCCACCGCAAGAAATATGCCGATGCCGTCGGCCAGAAGATCGACCGGATCGGCCGAGCGGCCGGGGACGAATCGCTGATGAAATTCATCGGACAATCCATACAGCAGGGAAAAGAGAACCGCACAGGCATAGGTTCGACCGGGCCTGGCTGCTGTGGACCGACCGGTAAACGCCCGGATGGCCAGCAGGCCAAAGATGAAATATTCCACCGCGTGGGCTAATTTGTCGAGAAACCGGATATCCCAACCGGTATCGGGTAATCGAGACAGAGAGGATATGTAAAATATTATGATGGCATACAGGATAAGCGGGAGCTGGTGGAGTGCAAATCTTTTCACACTTGACCTAATCTATTAGCAATCAATGAGGAATCAAGGCTTTTTCCCTTAGTATCCCGGTTGCACAGGCCCTATTGTGCAAAGCGTGTCATATTCCGGGCTGAAACCGAGACGAGTGTATTCGGTCAGCAGGGTCTCATGGAATGTCCGGAAGGATGGGTTGCCGTAATTCAACGGGCAATGAAACCGCATACCCGACCCTTCGCCGATGGCCACTCGTATGGCCGTCCGCCGAAATGTATCCGACCAGGTCCCGGCTTCCCCCAGCGTATCTCCGGGCCGAACGGCGGTATGAGCCAGTACCTGGAGATTGATGAGGTGGTCCTGATAGACCGTATAGTCGGAACCGGGCGTACAGACGACCACGACCGTGTAATCGTTCGCCGGGGGGGGATTGGAAATTATGGAATCAATCACTCCGGCGGTCACCGCTCTGACCGGCGCTCCCGCGCGGGCGATATATTGCAGGCCGTAGGACCGGTTTTCCTGATCGACCATGACGCCGAACGGAATGATAACCGGAGCGGCGAAACGGATATCTCCCAGGGAGGAGTCGGCGGGATTGTAAGTCCCCGACATATCGACCGGCGTGACCGAGAAGACGGGGGGAACGGCCGTGGTCGGGTCGTCATCCGTACAGGACAGGACGATCCATCCGGCCGTCAGAAGGGCCATCAGCCCCAAGCAGCCGACAAAGGCAGGACGCCTGTCAACAGATTGCGTCCGGCGTCCGGCCCCGCCATCAGGAGGATCGGGAAGGTTTGACATAGATTCTGAAATATTCATCGTGAAACACCAAAGTCCAGGTCTCGGCAATGGTCCGGAACACGGGCAATGTCATTTCGCTGGTTTCTCCGGCTACGGCCGTTGTGATATTATACGCGTCGCACAGCATATCGATGACGGCCGTATTATCGGAACCCATGAGTCGGTTGTAGTCCGCCTGCATCCGGCGGGAGATATCCGGATTGAGCTGAAAATACTCGCCGGTTTTGTAGGCCAACAAGCCGTGTACGGCGACATGCGGCATAATCATCATCCGGTAGGTCAGGTCAGTTGCCAGGATATATCCGGCCGGGTCGATATATTTCCCCAGATTGGCTTTCAGACCGGCCAAGGCGCGCTCATAGTCCGCGAATCCTTTCGCCTGCTCCTGATACAGGTTCAGATACCGCCAATAGTGATCGGCCGTTCCCGCCAGGATTGCCGCGACCAGCACCAGGATGGCCATCGAACGCCGGGGAATCATCGTCCATACGTATTCGACCGCGCATCCGGTCAGGAGCAGGGCGACCAGATACAGAATCCGGGAGGCATATGTAAAGCTGAAGTGATAGGCGGTGAACAGAAACGCGGCGGCGGCGATGTAAAGAAACGGGAGCCGTTTCTTGCGTCGAAAATATCCTATCATTCCGATAGTGCCGGCGGCGATGGCGAACGGGACCGGCCAGGTCAGGGGGGCGCCGAGGACGGGGGAGACCAGATAGGAAAGGAAACCCATCCACCAGGTTGAATCGGGCAGGCCGCGCCAGAGGGCGAAGGAGGATGACCCGGCGAGTCCGGGGCCGTAAACCGAATGGGCCTGCACGAAGAAGGGGGTGATGGTCGCGAGAAAAACCGAGACCATCGCGCCCGCCCGGCGGAGGTCTCGTCTCACCAGCAGTTCATAGACGAAAACGAAACCGACGGCAAACAGATAGACGGGGGAGATGAGAAAGGCCATCCCCCAGAGAAGGGCGGTCAGCAGGTTTTTTGTGGTTGTCGCCGGTCCCAGATACAGCCAGAGGCCGGCCAGATAGAACGGCAGCGAATAATAGAAAGCGGTGGCCAGGTAGATCTGCCCCGGGCCCATGTGTTGAAAGATGAACGGGACCAGCAGGGCGGTGCAGAGGGCGGTGCGGCGGTCGAACAGCCGTTTGAGAATTAACCACGAGAACAGCAGGATGAGAGCGACGTTCTGGACGGCGGCATACCGCAGGAGCGTGTCCAGACCGATTCCCAGCCGGGCCGGAATCGACAGGATGACATGATACCAGGGGGGATGAAAATTGGGGAAACCGGTGACCGGGTCCGTAAAGAAGCTGCCGGCCAGGACCCGCAGGGTTTTCGCCTTGACGTACTCGATGTCCGGATTGAAAAAGTACAGGGGCTGTTGAAACCACACTACCGGCGCGGCCATCAGCAATACGGCGGCGGCCATAACCCACGCATCCCCATGCCGCATCGTCGGGGAGGCGGGTGTTTCTACTGGTTGCGGCCGTGGCATTTTTTGTATTTCTTGCCGGAGCCGCAGGGACAGGGATCGTTGCGGCCCACCTTCGGTTCGGCATGGCGGACCGGTTTGTGCGTCCCCCGTTCGGCGGCCTCGGCCATGGGACTTCCCTCGCCCAGTTCTTCGCCTCCTTCCGCCACGGCGGAGGCCAGTCCCATCCCGGTGGCATCGGCATGACTGGCCACCATCTGGGTGCTGCGCCGTTCCGGCGCCGGAGCCGGCTGGACATTCACCTGCATGCGGAAGACCCGCCCGACGATCTCCTTGTCGATCTCCTCGATCAGCCGGGCGAACATCTCGTACGATTCCTTCTTGTATTCCAGAAGCGGATCCCGCTGGCCGTAGGCCCGCAGGTTGATGCCGGTCCGGAGTTCATCGATCTCGTTGAGATGATCGCGCCAGAACTGATCGATGGTGACCAGGGCGGCGTACCGCTCGATTCGCCGCATCAATTCCGATCCGTAGGCCTTTTCCTTGCTCTCATAAATGGAGGTGACCGCTTTTCTGAC
>JAAZOE010000212.1 GCA_012797915.1 Candidatus Zixiibacteriota bacterium
GCCTCTGGGGTGCCCGCTGGATGCCTTTGAACGGCAACTGGCCACGCATGGCATCAAGGTCGGCGGCCGCAACAGCAGTCCGGTCGACCTGTTCTACAAAAACGCCTCGGCCCTTCTGCCGGAATTTATCCTCCGCGAGGTGCGCAAGGGGCAGCAGATGCGGCCGGATCTGGACCGCCTGCTGGCCGGCAGCGCCGTCATCCAGAGCAACCGCTACACGCCGTTTTTCGTGGACACCTCCGAGGCCGACAAGTTTTCGCTCCGGCCGGTGGGGGAAGGGGCGGAAATCCCCAGCCTGGTGGTCACCGAGCAGAAGCATTCGCTGAACGTGCGGGACTACGGCCTGGCGCTGAAAACTTCCTACAAGACGCTGCGGCATCGGTCAACAGCGCAGTTCAAGGTCCTGCTGTGGTATATCGGCTTCCGCCTGCAGACCGATAAAATCGCTTTGGTGGTGGACACGCTGGTGAACGGCGACGGCAATGACAACGCCGCCGAGGTGATTACCTCCGCCGCCAGCGGATCGCTGACCTACGCCGACTTGGTGAAACTCTGGGCGGAGTTCGCGCCGTTCGAGATGAACCATCTCATCTGCCACATCGGTACGCTCAAGACGATTTTGACCTTGGCGGAATTCAAGGACCCGCTGGCCGGGTACCGATTCGGCAAGACCGGCGACCTGTTCACGCCGCTGGGGGCGACGCTGGTGCGCTGCGATGAAGCCGCGGCCGACTACGTCATCGGTCTCGACTCCCGCTTCGCGGTCGAAGAGGTCGTCAGCCAGCCGCTCATGGTTGAATTTGACAAGATCATCGACCAGAAGTTCGAGGAGGCGGTGATTTCGGAATCGGTGTCGTACGCCAAGGTGGTCAAGGACGCCGCGGTGGTGCTGGATTACAACTACTGATGCGCAAGTCGGGTCCGGCCGCCATTGGCCGGACCCGGCGGGAGGATGCGATGCTGAAATTCATTGCCCTAAGTTCCGCCCAGTATCCGCTGGGGATTCCGCCGGGGAAGAAATGCCTGACGGTGCCGGGCGGGCCGTACGCCGGGCGGACGGCAGTATTGTACGCCGCTTCCCCCTCATCGATCAAGCTCGTGGCGGCGGATGCTCCCTATACCGCCGTCACCTCGCCGATCGATGTGGCCGTCGACGCCGCTGACACTCCCTTCGATGCTTTCATGTCCGCGAGCGGCCATATTTATGTCGCCTATATCGTCGCCGGGACCTACGATCTGGCGTTCGTCAAGCTGTCGTTTTCCGGCGGGGTGTGGACGGCGGGGACGAAGGTGTCGGTGTTCACCGCCGATGAGTGTTCCCAACCCAATATGTGCTGTCTGACCACCGGTCAGCTCTGGATCGCCTACACCCGGTTGAATGGCGGGTTGTATTACGTCAGCGTCAAGGTGTCTTCGGATGACGGAGTTAATTGGGGATCAGTCTCCGATCCCGGCGATACGCTTACATCGGGGGCGACCTCGGCCTGTGCCTCCATGGTTGAGCAGAGCCTTTGCCAATACGTGTTCTATACCGAAGGGGGCGCCAAGCTGGCCTATCGGACTAAAGCAAACGGAGCGATTCTCTGGGACAGCGAGATCATCCTGGCCTCGGGCGGCGGTTTTAATGAATGGTTCTCCGTGGCGGCCGGCAAGGACGGCCGGATCGGGGTCGCCTATGTCAACGCTTCCGGTTTGCGGTTCCGGGAATATTCCGGTTCGACCTGGACGGCCGAGGCGGTGGTCGAGGACGGTGCTCTGTCCGCTCCGGCGGTTGCCTACCGCGGCGGCGATGCCTTCGTCCTTTACACCAGAGATTCATCCGATGGGCGGCATCTGCTCCTGGCCAAGCGCAAAGAGGCCGCGGGCTTCTCGACGGCCGTGGCCGTGGACAGTCGGAAGACCGACCTGAAGAAACTGCTGGTCTACAATGCCGCCGTCGGCAGCTATCAGGACAAAACCGTCGAGGCCGCTTCGGAGTCGGCCGGCGATGTGCTGCATTCCGCCTCCTCGGCCCTGCTGGATGCTGTCGGCGATGCCGTCTACTTCGGACAAGATGAACCGTTCAACGCCGTCTATGTCCGCCTATCGGCCATTGGCGCCGGGGGGGAAGTGGTCTGGAAATACTGGGACGGCCAGGGATGGAAGGCAACGACCCCGTATTCCGGGACCTGGTCTTTCTCCAGCTCCGAGCAGGATATCCTGCTGTGGCCGGACTATCATTCCATCCCCGCCGATTGGCAAAAACGGGACCTCTCCGGCCACAGCTGTTATTGGCTGGCCGCCTCCGTGACCGCCGCGTTTTCCACTCCGCCGGTCGGATCGCGCCTCACGGCGATAACCGGCGTGACCGCCTTTTCATTGCAGGGGGAGATATGAGCCTGACGACAATCGAACGGATCCGTCATCATCTCAGCCGGATTAACGCCGGCGCGGAGGTGGTGCGCGGGCAGACGGTGCGGCTGGCATCGGATGGATACGTCCCGCTGCCGCACACCCATATCGTGGCCGAATCGGAGACGGTGAAAGCCCCGGCC
>JAAZOE010000213.1 GCA_012797915.1 Candidatus Zixiibacteriota bacterium
CTGGATAGTCAATAATCTATTCACCAGCTTCCGCCGATGGTGGTCGTAGACGATGGTGATGGCCCCGGCGATCTCCCCCCCGTCCTGCCATCGTTCCTCCACCAACTCCCGCCGGATCAGATCCCGGAACGCGTCCGAACGGCTGGCGTACCCCCGCTTCTGCACCAACCCGTCGAACTTCTTCAGCAGCTCCGCTTCCAGCGACACCCCAAACCGCACCAACTTGGCCATACACGCTCCTCGTGCCACGAATCGACGGAAAGTAACACGATTTGACCGCGCTGTCAAGGTGGCCGGCCAGGATAATTTCCCCGGGGTGACGAACCCGCTGACTCGAAAAATACCTCCGCGGCGGGATTCCCCGATCCATTCCGTCGCTCGTGGGGATGAGCGGATCCGCACCTGCCGGAAGCTCGCCCCTATGGAGGATTTGCCTATCCGCGCCGTTATAAATACGCTATCGGGCTATTGCAGCCCACTCCCTCACAGGAGTGACAACGCCGCGGCGATGTCTTCGGCGATCATCTTCCGCTTGCTCTTCTCAATATAATAACTGGGACCCGCCTGTAGGTACGAGGGGAATACCCGCGCGCCACGATAAGAGAACACCCGTGTTCTGATTTTGTAGGTCGAACCGGCCGGTATCACCCGCCCCAAACCCTGCCGACGACCGATCTCATTGAGCCCACTGATGGCCACGTCCCCCATCAGCAAAAACGCCTTCAGGTTCGAAAACAACCCGATCTCCCGCTCCAAAAGCGACGAACACTCCCGGATGGTCCCCGCTGTGATGCCGTACCCCGTCTTGCCGCATTTCACCGCCGTGGTCACATACACGCCCATTTTCAGGATATCCCGTATTGTCTTGACGGCTGCCCCGGCATCCTGAAAGGCCTGGACGGTCGTCTCGGCGAAAAGCGGTTTCCCCTTGGCGTAGTAGTAATCTTCTCCATCGGCGGGCGCCGCCTCGGAAATGAGTATGATCGAAACCCGTTCCGGCTGGACCGTCACCTCGGGTGCGACATACTTTTCATGTCTGACATCGGTGCAGGGAAATCGATCGCAGCGGAAACATTTGTTGACCCTCATTACAACCTCTCTCCGGCCGTTCGATGGCCGTACGTCAGGTTCCTCCCGACGATTCTCCCGCAATCTATATTCCGTCAGGCTCCCGTCAACCCCAAAGCAGCCGCGGCCGACGGAACCGGGGGCGAATTCAGTGTTGACCTGCCGGATCTTGGCCGATACCTCCCTGCTGACTCCGTCGGCGGCCCGGGAAGTCGAAAATCCCGCCCGCCGGGGCGGTTGTTTCGTATACACTATGTAAACAAACCAGGAATTTCTATGGATATCAAACATGAATCGGACGGTTCCCGGGGGGCGTTCTTCATCGAGGACGACGGGCAGCGCCTGGCCGAGATGACCTATGTTTCCTCCGGAATCTCGCTTCTCGTTATCGAACACACCATCGTCTCCCCCGCCTTGAAAGGCCGGGGGGTCGGCAAACAACTGGTGGCGGCCGGCGTCGAATACGCCCGTCGGAATGGACTCACCATTCTCCCCCTCTGCTCCTTCGCCAGGGCGGAATTCGACAAGTCGCCGGCCTATGCCGATGTGCTGTACCGACAACCATAGAGTCAACGGGCGCAGTCCCCGGTCGGGACGGATCGGAAGCAAATCGTCGCCTGCATGTTCCGGACGCGGGGACGGCATCAGACACGCGAGGAGGTATGGTCCATGTCCGTCGTCGATCTGAATACGGTGAAAGAGCTGACGCTTGCCGAGGGGATCACCGCGCGGATGGTCCATGCCGACAAGTTGAGCGTGGCCCATGTCCGCCTGCTCCCGGGAGCGGTGGCCCCGATGCACGTTCACCCCCATGAACAGGTAACCAGCGTCATCACCGGGGAGTTGGCACTGACCGTCAACGGGGAAACGGTTACCCTGGCCCCCGGACAGGCGGTCGTTCTGCCGCCCTCCGTCCCCCATTCGGCCAAGGCGGTGACGACCTGCTATGTCATCGATGTATTCCATCCGGTGCGGGAGGACCTGCGCGCCCGGATGTCGGGTTGACAATACGGCCGTTCTCGGCCGGCGGCTATTCCGACCGCCCCCGGACCGTGAAATTTTCGTTGCGGGTTAAAACCTGGATGCGTATATTCCCCCTGCCTCACACGGAATTGGAGTCTTATGCAATTTTCATATTACTTTGACGAAGCCAAGCGCCTGATTCATGTCAAGAAATCAGGCACGGTCACCGTCGACGAAGATATGGCCATGATCAAGGCGATCTTGGCCGATCCAAAATTCCGCAAGGGAATGAGTTCGATTTCCGACCTGACCGACGCCAACTACGATTGGGGATTGCCGGATGTCGACCGCTTCCGGGAATTCGTTTATTCGATCGCCGATGCCGCCGGTTCCTGCAAATGGGCGCTGGTGACCAACGGCGGCATCACCCAGGCCGCGGCCCGGATGTTCATCGTGCTGTATGACATCCATTCCGACAAGATCAAGATCAAGATGTTCAGTAACAAATTCGATGCGGTCAAATGGGTGACCAAAACCGGCGATGACTGACGTCACCGGGGCGGCGAAGACAAAGCCGCCAACGTGCCCTTCCGATGCTTCCCCGCCGGGAGGTTATACGAATCCGTATTTCCCCGCTGGTGAAAGGCCCCGTCATCCGTTCCCGGCCATATTCGAAAACTCAATTCGATTTACCTGACGCCTGCCCCGAATA
>JAAZOE010000214.1 GCA_012797915.1 Candidatus Zixiibacteriota bacterium
AGGGCGATGATGTTTTTCTGGGCCGCTTCCGACATGAATTCGGCAACCGGCACCAGCACGGTGCCGAATTTTTCCAGGCGGGCGGGGAAGTCGATGTCGCCGACGCCGTAGTCGAACCGCAGGCGGGTGAAATCGCGGCAGACGCCGTTAAACGATTCGGTCAGCAGGCGGTTGATATATCCCAGTTTTTCCGGGTGCGGCAGGTCGCTGATCCATTGATAGGGGCGGTAGAAGGCGGCGGCCAGGGAGTTATCCGGCTCCAGCAGGTTGATTTCCAGTTTGGGGATGGCCATGTTCAGCCGCTTGATGATTTCGAAGCCGGAACCGATGGTGCCGTCCTGGTCCACCGGTCCGCCATACCAGTATTCGCGGTTGATGAACATATAGTGGTTGAGGCCCTTGAACCCGCCGGCCAACCCGGCGGCGACAAAATACCGGCGGCGGCCATCGGTGATGGGAAACATCTTTTCCGACTCGCTGCGGTTGGTGGTCATGCTGCCGGAGATGAAGGACGGAGCCCAGGCGAAGTCGGTCATGGTGCGCATGTAGCGGGCCTTCTGCATCAGGTCGAAGGCGGTGCCATCGGGAAAGACCGACGCCCCAACCAGATGCTCCTCCTCGTGCGCGGTTTTGAGGGCGAAGGCCGGCAGCGGGTGTTCATTGCGGAAATAGAGAGAGCGGAAAAACATCGGCAGAACGGTGTAGGAACGGAACAGCTCCTCCATGCCGTTCAGGAATTCGGACAGGTACCATTCCTTGAATTGGAACCAGTCCATCAACTTGGGCATGTCCTTAAAATCGGCGCCGGTCAGGTCGCGCGGCGGCTGGGCCTCGGCGAAACTCTTGTGCTTCTCATGCCAGGCGGCATTGAGATTCTTGATGTCGGCGTACTTGTTTTCCAGATACATCGGGTAGACCGTGCCGGTCACATAGTCGTTGTAATCGGCCTCCAGCGGTTTGGTGCGATGGCAGAAGGAGGTTTCGAAGTCGAATTCAATCAGAAACACCGGCCCGCGGGGATGGATGTAGTTCTTGGTCGTCTCGATCAGGTTTTTCATGTAGTTTTTCAGGTAATGCTGGAAATTGGGATGCAGGTAGCTGACCAGTTTGCCGCCGGGGACATTGACCATTTCCATCAGGTGGACGGTCTCCCCCTTGGCATCGCGGGCCAGAAGCGATTGGTCGGCCAGGACGAAATCGGGGATGCCGCCGTTGGGCCATTGGCCGGAAATCCAGGGGCCGGGCCGAAGAATGACCTTAAAGCCGAACTCTCGGGCCAGTTCCAGGAAGACGATCAGGTCCTTGCGGGGGTCTTGGAAGCCGTTGAAGTCGATATCTTTGTTTTTATCCTGATGGAGATTCCAAGGGACGGCGGTGGAGATGATCCGGAACCCGGCTCGTTTGATACGTTCGAAACAGACCGACCAGTGCCGTTTGTCGACCCGGAAGTAGTGCATTTCGACCGAGAAGGGGTAGTAGATATCCTTTCCGATCGTCAATCGGTTGCGGTCAACTCCAAGCATATAACTCCCTGAATATCAAAGGATTACAACTTTTCAGCATCCAATACCGTGATTGAATCTTAACAAATCAGGGCCAAAATGTCAACTAAAATCGTGCGTTTTGCCGCCACCTCCGACGTAAGAGCAATTATAGCAATTGATTACGTGGACTGTTTTCCTGAAGAGGAAGGGCGTATGCAAAGCGATTCATATTCGTCGAATCGCTGATGAAACTCTTTCCACAACCTGTTAACAGTGTTGATATTACGATTTGTCGAAAATTGATGCTGACTGATAGTCATAAGCCATTATTATACAGCAGATTACATAATCCACAGCTTGTCCACATTGTTATCAACTGTGTGGCTATCGCAAGAGTATCATCTTGCGCGATGTGGTAAGTTGTTCTGATTTAATTTGATAGAGGTAAATACCAGACGCCGCCTGTCTTCCGGAGCCATCTCGGCCATCCCATGTGACACTATGTCGGCCAGCATCGTATTCCCGGTCGGCCAGAGTCGCGACCTTTTGTCCAAGAATATTGAAAATGGAGATCCTGACCGATTCCCGACGGGTCAAGGTGAAGCGGATGGTCGTCTGCGGGTTGAACGGGTTGGGGAAGTTTTGTTCCAGCTCGGCCCGGGTCGGAAGGGCAGGCGGGGTGTCATCGGCCGACACCGGGGCATGAACCAGACCCAACAACACCAGCGGGGTATAGGTCGAGGCACTGAGATGGGTGGCGACGGAGAACGGTTCTCCCGGGGCGGCCAGCGGAGGCTCCCCTTTCAGGGTGCGATCGAAGGCGAAGTCTCCCCGGCTGCCGATTTTGACCGAATCGTATTGGAACACCGATCCGGCGCCCCAGGAGCCGGTATCGGTGAAATAGGCGGTGAAATAGAGGCCGCCGGGCGGCTGGATATATTGACTGTCGAAGAAGATGAATTCGGCCTCGAAGAAAAGGCTTTCCGGGAAGATCATGCTGGTTTTATAGAAGGCGTTGTCGAGGATCGGGCCCAGCACGATCGAATCGCACACGAAGTCGGGGTCGTACCAGCGAAAACCGGTGATGGCCGCGGAGATGAACGAGTCGTTGGCGATGGTTATGGGAATGGCCAGGGTACCGGCGCCATCCCAGGTCATATCCGGGGACTGAAGGGTATCGGCTTCGCCGGGATCATTGGCGTTTGCCGGGACTTCGGTGACGGTGATCGAAAACTGCCTGACCCGGGTGTCGATGCCGTCGGACAGATGGACATCGAACAAATAGCTCCCCGCCTGGGTGTAATCCGGGCGGAACTCAAACAGGGCCGAGACGCCGTCGTCGGCCACCGAGAACCAGACGTTCCCTTTAAGCGAATCGCTTTCCGGCGGGGGGGTCAGCCAGAACTCCAGCGGTCCCCCTTCGCAATCGCCGCCGACGAATTCGATGGCAGTCAGGCGGCCTTCGGCGATAGTCGTCACCGCCGGACCCATGACCAGCGACGGCAGCCAGTTGCCGGTGTCGACGACGGTTACGGGGACGATTTCGGTATCGATCACCTCCCCCTCGCCGGCGAAAAACAGGAAATCATAGACGGCGGTCCCTTGTCGGCAATCGGGGGCGAAGGTTAACGTATAGGCGGAATCATCGAAGCTTACATGGTCGGGAATCGACACCGTATCCATCCGGATCGCCAGCGGCGTCTGGGTGGAGTCATCCGGATCATACGCCGCCAGGGTGAAACGCAGCGTATCCCCCTCGATGACCGAATCGGGCGGGATCGGATTGATGGCCGGGCGCTGGTCGCCGGCATCGGTGACGGTGATGATGACCGTTTCCGAATCGGTGTAGGCGCCATCGCCGGAGTAAAAGCCGACCGAATACTCCCCCTGCCGCCAGAATTTCGGCTTGAACCAGAACGAGCCGTAGCCGTTGGCACTGTCGACAAAGCGAACCTCGCTGGTATCGCGGGGCAGTTTCAGGCTGTCATACCACAACTGCGGCAGGAAGCCGTCGGGGTCGACGGCGTGAATGGGAAACTCGAGGACCTGCCCCTCGACCACTTCTCTCGGCCCGATTAAATCGAGGTCCGGGGCGCCGGTGTTATCGGTGACCTGAATGGTGACAAGCATCGTATCGGCGCCGAAGTCGGGAATGGCGAGAGAACTGTCCGAGACGATGAAGGTCACGTCGTATAAGCCGGCCTGAGAGGTATCCGGATTGAATCGGAAACGGCCGGTATTGTTTTGATTGTCCGTAAAGCTCCCATTGGGTACCGGCACATTCTGAGCAGTCATCAGCACCGTATCGCCATCCGGATCGGAAGCGATGATGTCCAGTGAGAGGGAGGCTCCCTCGGCCACGATTTGGGTATCTATCGGTATCAGGAACGGCGCGCGGTTGGGGCCTTTTTCGACGATGATGGGGACGGTCATGCTGTCGGCCAACTGGCCGTCGGAGGCGACGAATCTGACGTCGAAGGTGCCGATCTGGGTGGAATCGGGGGTGAATTCGAAGACGCCGGTTCCATTAAGACTATCGACGAAGGTCGCATTGGCGGGAAGTGATCCGGCCGCAGTGGATAGCGCAGGGATGGTGATGTTCGGATCGGTAGCCGTAACGGTGAACCGCAGCGTTTCCCGTTGAATCATGGTTTGGGGCAGGAGGGTATCGATTACCGGCGGTACGTTGACGGCAACGACGGTGAAAACAGTCTGGACGGAACCCGTATCCTGACCGTCGGTGGCATAGAAGGTGATCGTATGCACGCCGATGTGGCTGGGGGTCGGGTTGAAATGGAAGCCGCATTGACCGGTACCATTGTTACCGCCGATAATGTATATATATTCCGAGCTATCTGACACCCAAATCCGGGTAATGATATCGTCGTCAGGATCATCCGCTATGAGAACATACGTATAGAAATCACCCACCGCAATCGTTGTGTCGGAAGGATAATCAGTGAAGACCGGAGCCTGGTTTTGTCCGATGGCGGGGCCAGCAACGGAGAGGGCGAGCAGGATCAGCCCGAAACAGATTCGATAGCGTGGCACCAGACAACCTTTCAGCCGGCCGTTCATAGGAATAAGTTACACGAATCCCGGTTGGCGTCAACCCAAATATTGCCGCCGGAGGCGACGCGGTTTACGGACCATCAAAGGCTTATACACAAGTATGGCCGATACGGCCCAAGCGGATATGCCGAAACCCGCCGGCGGCGGCAGGCCAAGGTCAGGGGACGCTCACCGAACCAGGGTCATTTTCCTTGTGTCGGCATATCCTCTGGTGACCATTCTACAGGCATAGATGCCGGAGGCCACAGCGACGCCATCCTGGTCCGTACCATCCCATAAAACCTGATACATTCCGGCGTCGATTTCGCCGCTGACCAGGGTCTTCACGTACTGGCCGAGGACGTTGAAGATGGAGATATCGACAGACCCTTTCCGTCCCATGGTAAAGGAAATAACCGTCGAGGGGTTAAACGGGTTGGGATAGTTCTGGCCGAGGCGGCAGACGGCGGGGAGGCGGGGATCGGACTCATCGACGGCCACCGCCGGCACCCAGGCCGGAAAGCACCATATCCCATAGTTGTTGTCATCAAGAAACGTCGTCGTCATTTGAAACCCGCCGAGATCGGCAAATGAGAATGTCCAGGGTCCGGCGGCGGAATTGATGTTCACGCACAAGGCCGACAAGGTCGTGGGGATGCCCTCGATATCAAGGTGGATAGAGAGCATGTGCTGTAACGGACCGGAGCTCATTCCCTGGCTGAGCAACACAGCGCCGCCGATCGCGAGGTGAGCAGGGACACCGGAGTCCACAACCAGGATCCCCTGGCCGAAGTCAAATATGTCCTCCGGCGGATCGATACGGCTGCCGAAGACATGGGTGACATACTGGCCGGGTCCCCATCCGGCAGGCTGGGCGGCAAAGGTCCGGAAAATCCCGCTGGGGGAGGTGAACTCGATCGGGAAGGCAAACTCCCGGCAGCGGACATCATTGGCGATCCAGATATCGAGCGTCGGAGGATCCCCGGTAAGGTAATCGATGGTATCGCCGACGACCCGAAGATCGATCTGGGCGTTGCCGGCCGCGTGGGCCGCGGCCGAGGAGAGAATCAGCACCGTTGAGGTAACGATGACGAATGTCCGCTTCATGTTGAGCACCTCCCGCCCGAATCCGCATTTTGTCTGTAATGACGCCTGATTTCATACCGCCGGGCAATCCAAAACTTTTTCATCGTCGCCGGCTATCAAGCCACAGGCGGGTATAAAAAAAAGCCCCGTCGGAAACGGGGCTTTTGGATTCCAAGAAAAGGTTTTTAACGCATCAGCGCCATCTTGCGGGTATCGACAAACTTGTCGGTGACCATCTTGTAGAAGTAGACGCCCGAGGCCACGGTGGCGCCGTTCTGATCGGTGCCGTCCCAAATCGCCTGGTGAGCGCCAGCTTCGACTTCGCCGTTGACCAGGGTTTTCACATGCTGGCCGAGGACGTTGAAGATGGAGATGTCGATTTTCCCTTTCCGTTCCATGCTGTAGTTAATCACGGTCGCCGGATTGAACGGGTTGGGATAGTTCTGTCCGAGGCTGTAAACCGCCGGGACATTGGGGTTTTCGCCATCGACGGCGACCGGAACCTTCACCGGGAAACACCAGGTCCCATCGCCACCGTCATCGAGGAAAGTGGACGTCATTTCAAGACCGCCATAGTCGATGAAACTGTAAGTCATGGGACCGACGGCGGCATCGATATCCACACACAGCGTTCCGGATGCGGCCACATCGGCATCGAGATGGATCGAAATGACATGCTGCAATTCTCCGGCCGCCATGCCGGCACCGAACAGAATACCGGTTCCCATGCCGATCTGATTCGGCAAATAGGTCTCGACCACCAGAATGCCCGCCGTCAGATCAAACAGGGTTGCCGGCGGATCGATGCGGCTGCCGGTGACATGCGTGACATACTTGCTGGTTCCCCAACCGGTGCCCTGCGCGACCCAGGTCCACGTCACGCCATCGGGCGAGGATAATTCGATCGGGAACTGGAATCCGCCGCAGACGGCATCATTGGCGACCCAGATATCGATTGCGTTTTCAGCGGCATCGGCCCAGATCGTATCGCCGACGACGCGGACATCGATCTGCGCGTTTCCAGCCGCCTGCACCACGCCCCACGACAGCAACAACAACGACAACACCATTAACAGTTTACACTTCATACCATTTGCCTCCATGCGAAATCTAGGTTTCAGGTCTGCTTAGATTCTCGCGGTTAAAGACCTCTCCCGGGCGTCTGACCATTGAAGACAAAGACGACCGGTCACAAATTCGTCAGGATAAGGTACGCAAAAAAGTCTTCCAGTCAACAAAAAAAACCGACCTTATTGCGGCGGCGGCGGCGGACCTCCGCGGAAGACGAAGTTGACGATATAGACGGCGTCGCCGACATTGATACTTCCGTCCCCGTTGGCGTCACCCTGGTAGGGATCCGGCGCGGTGCCTCCCCGGAAGACGAAATTGATGATGAAAACGGCGTCGCCGACATTGACGCTCCCGTCCCCGTTGGCATCGCCGCGGAGGCCGACCCGGAACGTAATCGGCTGAACGACTGGCACATAATCCTGATACAACGGTTTCACGCTGGTGACGACCGAATTCAGGGTGGCGGTGTCGATCGTGCCGGAGCCGGTTCCGGTGGCTTGGAACAGCAGGTTAAGAATCGGACCGTTCCCGGCCGGAAGGGCATCCTTGGCGGTCGTTTTGGCGGCGGTGAGGCGGAAGGATATCTTGGAGGAGGATTGTCCCATGACGTACACGGTATCAAAATCCTCGGCCCGCGTTCCGGTCACCGAAAATCCCTGGTACGAAAGGGTGGGCGAGCCGGTGACGGGCCACTTGACGACAATATCCAATTCGTTGAGCGGCAGGCTGTTTTTCAGGTAGATCGGAATCGCCGTCGTGGTCGCCGGCGGAAGAGTCGTGCCCACACCGTACAGAGTATCGGCGGTGGCGATGACATAGTAGTTTTTGACCTCGGTATCGGTGCCGTTGGGGTCGGTGACGGTCAGCTTGATATTGTAGACGCCCGGATTGTTGTAGATATAGGTCGGGTTTTGATCGGTTGAACTGCCGCCGTCGCCGAAATCCCACAGCCATGAGGTGGCCAGAGGGGATTGATCCGTAAAGGCGACGGTCAAGGGCGGCGGGCCGTACAACGGGGCGGCGGTGAATTTGGCCACGGGCGCGTGGGACAGGCAGTTGTACGCGTTTATCCGGCCCGATCCGAGCTGGTTGGCATAGGTGGGATTGAGGGCGTCGATATCATCGGCATTGTTCATGATCATGGTGTCGATCTGGGCCTTGGTATAGGTCGGATAATGCGACTTGATTAAGGCCGCCAGACCGGCGGTCATCGGGGCCGAGAACGAGGTTCCCCACCAGTAGGTATATCCGGGGGTGTAGTGGAAGGAATTGGTCGAGTAGATCTGGTCGCCGGGGGCGGAAACCTCGACCCAATAGCCGTAGTTGGAATAGCTCGATTTGTGGTCGGTTTGATCGGTCGCGGCCACGGCCAGGATGCCGGAGTAGGTCCCGAAATAATCGGCGTCGCTGGAGTTGTCGTTGCCAGCGGAGGCACAGAAGACGATTCCGGCGCTCATGGCATTGGCCAGAGCGGTCGCCATGCCGGCGATATTGGATGATCCGGCCGAATAGCTGATGACATCGGCGCCATTGTTGACGGCGTAATTGATCGCCTCGAGCACGGCCGACATGATGGCATAGCCGGCCTCTTGGGTGGGATCTGAGGGATCCTGGACCGACAGTCCGGCCCGCAGGCACATGATCTGGGCACCCCGGCCGCGCCAGGCGGGTCCCCAGCCGCCGGACAAGCCGGCCACGCCGGTGGAGTTATTGCTGACGGCCGTGGCCACGCCGGAGCAGCCCGTCCCGTGACCATTGAAGTCGTTGGGGTCGTTATCCTTGGCGGAGGCATCTTCGCCGGGCCAAGCGGTCAGACCGCCGGACGAGGTGATAAAATCGTAGCCGATGAGGTCATCGGCATAACCGTTGCCGCCGTTATCGACGCCATTGATATCAGTGGAATCGAATACCACATGGTCGCCATCGAGGTCCTCGGCCGGGTTGACCCAGATGTTGTTTTTCAGATCGGGATGGCGGTAATTTTCGCCGGTATCGATGATGGCAATCACCACCGTATCGGACCCGGTTTCGATATCCCAGGCCTCATGAACCAGCAACTGCGAGCCGGCCTTATAGGCCCATTGGTTGCTGTGGCTGGGGTCGTTGGGGGTTGCGTCCACGCGGCAGGCGACGTCCTGGGTGATGACGAGGACATGCGGATCGGCCGCCATGGTTTTCAGAAAGGATTCGTCATCCTGATCCGCCGGGCGGGTAATCAATCCGATCCGGTGCAGGCCGCTTTTTACTCCCGTCTCGGAGGGGCAAAGCTGTCGCACCTGGGTGACGCCGAAGCGGCCGAGAATGTCGTCAACGGAGGGAACTCCGACCTGCGCGGCGGCCGAACCCCGCGCCAGCGCGGCCAGGTGGACATCATCGGAGAATTCGACGACGAACTGACCCGGGATGGGGATGATCCGCGCGGCCGAAGAGGGCGCGCCGGGAAGGTAGTTGGCCAGCGGCGCCGAAACCAAGGCCGCCAAGCAGACAAGGCAGAACAGGCTGACAATACGCATGATCATACTCCGAGGTTTGAATCCTCTGTTCGCGAACTCTGTAGCGGTGTGAGGGGGGCCGACGTTCCGGGGCAACCCGGCCCGGCCGCGGTCCGTATCCTATGACCACCTTTAATATACGCTAATTTCTTCATCGGTCAACCGATCTTTTTCATAAGCCGTTTCGGCCGGAATTCGTCGCCCGCATGCGAAAAAAATGCCGCGCCGGTCATCAACCGGCGCGGCATCGTTTTATCTCGTGCGGACTGCCGTCAGGCAATCCCCGTCAGACTCTACGAACCGCAAATGGGAGCCGGACCGCCGCGGAAGACGAAGGTGATGATATACACCGCGTCGCCCACGTTGACCTTGCCGTCCCCGTTGGCGTCGCCTTCCTGCATGCAGATCGGCGCCGGACCGCCGCGGAAGACGTAGGTGATGATATACACCGCGTCGCCCACGTTGACCTTGCCGTCGTTGTTGGCATCACCGGCCACGTCGCAACAAGACGTCGAGCCGCACCCCATCCCGGCATGCGCCGTGATGAAGGCCTTGCCCGCCGTGATCGCGTTGGTGAACGCCGTCTGGCCGGTCTTCACCCCCGCCAGCACCTTCACCACGCAGATCGTGTCGTTGGTGTCCAGGTTGTATTCCCCGAAGGTGATCAACGTCGACAAGTCGGTGTACAACGACTCGGGAGCCGTCGAACTGAACGTGCTGAACCCGTCGTTGTTCTTCATCTTGTCGTAGATCGCGCCCGGCGGCAGCGGAGCCAGGCTGCCGTACGGACCACTGGTATACACGTAGGTCGCGTTGTCCAGGGTCATGCCGTTCTTGAAGGTCACGCCCGGACCGGCCGCGATGCCGGCATACCGGTCGCTCGACTCCTGGTCGCACAACGCCTCGGTCGAATCATCCTGGTTGTACTCGCCGCCGAACTGATAAATCAGCCCGCTGGCCAGGTCGTATCCCGAACCGTTGTTGGAACCGCTGTCGGCGGGCACGTCCCAATCCAGGAATTCGCCCACCAACACCCCGTTCAGCGTCGAGGCCGTCATGTTGAAGAACCGCAGCTTCTCGATGATGAATTCGCAGTTGCCGGCCGCCTTCGGAATGTAGTAGTCGGCCAGGAACCCGACCGTCGTGTCGGCCGTCGCAAACATCGTGCTGGCCTTGGTGTAGTCGGCGTTGGTGTTGTCGATCGTCCACGGCGCCAGCGGACGCATCCCGTCGGCATCCGTGTACGTCTTCGAATAGGCGCTGAACCGCAGGGTATCGCTGCCGTCGAGGCGGCAGACCACCGGCGATCCATCGTACAGGTAGATGTTCGACGTCGTGTTGGCGTTGAACGTGTCGCAATCGGCGATGTAATCAAAGGCGTAGTCGGCCGCGTTGTTGACCAGGTGACCGTCGTTCCACAAGCGAATCTGCTTGCAGGTCGTGGCCAGGTTGGTCGAGGCCGGATACACGAATTCGGAGGCAACCATCAGGCAGACCGGAATCTCCCGCGGGCTGCCCACGGCCTCGTGCACGACCGAAATCGTGGCCACCCAGACCGACGGATCCGGCGCACCCGCCGGGGCCGTGAAGGTCAGGGTCACATCCACCGTGTTGTTCAAACCGGCCGAAATCGTCCCGCTGGCCGGCGCCGCATTGATCCAGCCCGAACCGTTGGTATAGCTGACCCCGATCGAATAATCGTTGTCGGCCAGACCCGGGTTCTCCATGGTGAACGTCACCGCCGTGTCGCCACCCGGCGCCACCACCAACGGCACCGTGCCATAGCACTCGCCATAGCCGGTCCCGGCATTATCCGTATACCCCGGCTCTTCCACCGCGTCGCGGCACGGCGTCTGGAACCACATCACCGGGTTGGCCACCCAGATACCGGATTCGGTCTGCACGCAGCCGCCGGCCGATTTGTCGTTGATGTAGACAACATCCAGGACATTGGTCCCGGGGGTGATCCCCTCGCAGCCGTTGGCATCCACGCGGCCGTACCGGGCCATCGAGGCCCAGTAATCGCTCTCGCATTCGCCATCGGCGCACAACGGGCTGGGAGAATTCGTCAGGTTCTGCGGCGTATCCCAGTTCAAACCGTTGTTGTTGGACACGCTCATGTACA
>JAAZOE010000215.1 GCA_012797915.1 Candidatus Zixiibacteriota bacterium
AGCGAGCCGTTCGATCATCGAATGACCGCACGGCGCGGTACCTGGCCGGTTTCGGCAGTCCGGGGAAAAGGGGATTATCCGGCTGGTTCCGGGCGATCTCATAGGCATTGTCCAGGACCCGTTTCAGGTCATCCGGGACCAGGGAATTACCGGAGGCCACGCCGACCTTCCTGCCGATCACCTGACGAACGATGATGCGGGCGTTGTTTTCGAAGACGTTTTGATGGATGGCGGAATTGGCATAGCGGGTCAGCCCTTTTTCTTCGCCGACGAACACAATCTCGGCCGCGTCCCCTTGCGCCTGCGCCAGCGCTTTCTCCAGCCGCGCGAACAGCTTCTTTTGTCCGATCATTTGCTCACCCCCACCTTGACGTTGCGGAACCGGGCCGGCGACGCCCCGTGGGCGACATGGGCCACCTGCATCGGTTCTCCCTTGCCGCAATTCGGCACCCCCCAGACATGCCAATAATCGCGGTTGCAGATGGCATCGCAGGAGTTCCAGAATTCCGGGGTGATACCCGTGTACACCGGGTTTTTCAGCATCCGGCCGAGGCGGCCGTTTTTGATCTCCCAGGCGCATTCGACGCCGAATTGGAAATTGAGGCGACGGTCGTCGATCGACCAGCTCTTGTTGGTATCCAGCAGGAGGCCGTCTTTGGTGTCGGCAATCAGATCGGCCGCCGTCCAGGTTCCCGGTTCGAGATTGATATTGGTCATGCGGATGAGCGGAATCCGATTCCAGCCGTCGGCCCGCATCGTGCCGTTGGAGACGGCATCGATGACCGGGGCGGTCTCCCGGCTGGTCAGATACCCGACGAACAGGCCGTTTTGCACCAGCGGGGTGCATTGGGCCTTGACCCCTTCATCGTCGTACCCGAAACTCCCGAGCCCGCCCGGGATGGTGGCATCGGCGTTGATGGTCACGATGTCGGAGCCGTATTTCAGTTTCCCCAGTGTATCGAGGGTCAGAAACGATCCGCCGGCCAGGGATATTTCGGTTCCCAGCACCCGGTCGAGTTCGGTCGGGTGGCCGCACGATTCATGTATCTGGAGGGCCAGTTGCGAGCCATTGATGATCACAGTCGTGGTCGTATCGGGACAGGGCGGGGCGGACAACAGTTCGAGGGCTTCTTCACGGACCCGATCCGTGTGGTCCAGCAGATTCATGCTTTCGATGAATTCATATCCGGCGGAGGCGAAATCGCCGCCGTGGGAATTGGGATACGACCGTTTCTGGACCTCTTTTCCTTCGGCGGCCAAAACCTCGAATCCGGCGCCGGATTCGATCATCTCCTGTTCGATATCGGCCCCCTCGGTGGAGACAAACAACTTGCCTGTCTTGTAGAACCGCATCGACGCTTCCGCTTTGCGGATTTTTTTCGATGTCCGCAGTCGCGCGCAGGCGGCCATGAGGAGCTCCAGTTTGGTGTCCGTGCTCACCGCAAACGGGTCCCGGAGGCAGGGAGACATGTAAGTATCGATATAGGGAATCTGCGGCGCCAGATGGACCGGCTCGCGCAAGGTAAGCGCCGTCGCCCGGGCGATTTGCAGCGCCTTGTCGGCGGTTTTCTGAAGTTCGGACGGAGTGGTCACCGCCGTGGCGGCGAATCCCCAGGCTCCCTTCACTAGGACCCGGATACCGACCCCGACATCCAGCGTGCGGGTCATCGCCTCGACCACGCCGTCGACCACCCGGATCGTTTCGGATTCGCGGCGGACCAGACGGCAGTCGGCGTAGTCGACCTGCCTGGCCATCAGCCAATCGATACAGGCCTTGAGTCTGTCTTTCATCATTCCTCCACGGGATCGGAATCCAAACCGCCCGCAAGATAACCGCCTCAATCCGGCCGGTCAATACCAGCCTGGGCCGGCGGAGGATTTGATCAGAAGACCGCTCCCGGCAAGCGGCACCGGGAGGCGGCCAATATGTTTCCCCGTCGTGCCGAAGCAACGACGTCATGGGTCCGAAGGTATTCAAGGATAAACCCCGCGGCGAAGATATCGCCGCAGCCGGTCGTGTCGTGCGGGTGTTTGACTTCCCTGACCGGGATACGCAGGACCCGCCATCGACCATCGGTGCGACTTGCAACCAGTACCCCTTCCCGCCCCAGCGTCACCAGCAGACATCGGACCCGAGGGAGATGCCGCCGAAGCAGCGCGACCGCGCTATTATCGGAGAGCGGGTCGCCGGAAAGAAGCTCGAATTCGACGCGGTTCATCTGCAGGATGTCGGCGCAGGCGGCATATCGTTGCCAATAGCGGGGCCGCCGCAAGAAACGATGAAACCCGCCTTTGGCCTTCTTTCGTCCCAGAGTCAGGGAATGGATATCCATGTAAATCGGCCCGGCAAAGGACCGGCGCAGTTTTTCGAGGGCCGCCAGACCGATGTCCCGACCGGAAATGAAATTGACCAGGATCAGGTCGGCCGTCAGGAGCGGTTTTACCCGTTGCCAGGTCAGCGGCGGTACGCCGCCGGCCAGGAGTTCGCACTTGTGGGCCTGGTCGGCAGAGTGCAGGAAGCAATGGTTGTTGACGGCCTCGACCGACCGTACCAGAGAGCGATTGATTCGGGGAAAGCGGCCGAGGATGTCGATGATCCGGTCATGGCTATCGCACCCGGCATTGACGACCGGGACAATTGTTGCCCGTCCTTGTTCAGACAGATACTTGAGGCTGTACAGCAGCCCGCCCCAGGAAGTGACGGTCGAGCCGTCGGCGCGACGGATGGTGTCGCGGTTGATGGTCCCGATGACGCCGATCCTAGGGTCGGATGACATCGCGCGCGGCACTCAGGACCTCGTCAACCGTGATCAGTTTCATGCAGTTCATAAAGGCTTCGCCCGACCGGGGGCAGGTATTTTTCACGCAGCGGATGCACTCGATATCCTTGATAATTACCCGCTTGTGGTCGCAGAGGGGCGAGGTTTCATCCGGATTGTCGGCCCCCGACAGGACGACCAGCGGACAGCCGACCGCCCCGGCCAGATGAGCCAGTCCGGAGTCATTGCCGACAAACAGCCGGGCAAAGGAAGCAATGGCGGCGGCCGTCCGCAGATCGGTTTCGCCGCACAGATTGATAACCCGCGGGCCGGCCGCCCGGAGAATTTCCTCCCCGGCGTCTCGCTCCTTGAGCGAACCGATGAGCATGATTTCGCAATCCTGTTCGGCGATGAGCCGGGCAGCCAAGCGGCCATAATTGGCCGCTCCCCATCGCCGCGACGGCGCGGTCGCCTGGGGAGCGATGACGATGTAGCGGTGGTCGTATGAAATTTGGTGGGCGGCGAGGATCTTGTCGCCG
>JAAZOE010000216.1 GCA_012797915.1 Candidatus Zixiibacteriota bacterium
ACAACGAAGCGAAGGAGTTCCTTCATGATCTCGACCGGGAAATCAGTGCGATGCCATAGAACGGAAGGCGGTCTTCGGACCGCCCAATATCTTCCCGCTCGATGGCGCCGATGGGTAATACTCGCATACCTCGCCCTCGCCTCTGCGGTCTGCGCGCAGGATCAAGCGGCGGATTCCACGACGAACGACCGGGTGAAGGTTTTCCTGGACTGCCCGGATTGTGACAGCAGTTTCTTTAAATCCGAAATCACCTATGTCGATTTCGTGCGCGACCGGCGGCTGGCCGATGTCCATGTCCTGATCGCGCATCTGCCGACAGCCGGCGGCGGCAGGCGGTACCACATCGAGTGCATCGGCGAGGGACGGTTCGACGGCATGCGGGACACCCTGGAAATCGTCACCGATCAAACCGACTCGGAGGACGGGATCCGCCGGAAGACCGTTCATGCCGTTTCCCTCGGGCTCGTCCGCTTCTCGGCCCGCACCTCGCTTGCCCCGGAATTGACCGTGGCGTACGCAGCCCCGACCGCCCCCATCGTGACCGCCGACCCCTGGAAACACTGGATCATCCAACTGAGCACCAGCTTCTGGATTAACGGTGAAAAAGACTACCACAGCCTGTCGCTGTCCTCTAATCTGTCGGCGCGGCGG
Organism: Candidatus Zixiibacteriota bacterium; assembly: GCA_012797915.1. Taxonomy (GTDB): domain Bacteria; phylum Zixibacteria; class MSB-5A5; order GN15; family JAAZOE01; genus JAAZOE01. The sequence goes on from JAAZOE010000216.1 coordinate 652, forward strand.
GTAACGAAAATGAACAAGATAAAACTATCGGTGTGGAACGAATACAGCGAAAGCAAATTTGATTACGGCTTCGTCAAAACGCTCAAGGCTTCCCGCGGGAACGGGGGAAAGAGTTCCTTTATCCATGGCGTATCCGAGCATTGGTCGACGGCCGTCAGCGGTTCATTGTACGACGATTCCTATTCCAACAAGGATGCGGACGTCTGCCTGACCGCCGCCATAGAATACAGCATCCTTCCCTATTCGGAATGTACTCGGCGACAATTGCGTCTCGATTACCGTTTTGTTTTGGATTACGCCGACTACCGCGAGGAAACGATTTACAATAAAACGGTCCAATGGCTGCAATCCAACGAATACACGGTCGAAGTCGAATTCATCCAGCCGTGGGGATCCGTGTCCGGGTGGCTGTCATTGTCGCACGACCTGCATGACTTCGCCCGCAACCGCGTCGAGTTGTACACGGATATATCGCTCCGTCTGGTGAGGGGCTTGGCCTTCGAGGGCAGCATCCTGTACTCGCGGATTCACGACCAACTTTCTTTGGCCAAAGGGGATGCCAGTCCGGAAGATGTGCTGCTGCGCCGCCGGGAGCTGGAAACGAATTACAGTTTTTGGATCACGATGGGGCTTAGTTATTCATTCGGCTCAATCTACAGCCCGATCGTCAACCCGCGGTTCGGGAATTGATCCGGGTTGGACGGACTCCTATAGTTTGGGGTCGCGCCTAACATGAAGGCGGCTATTGTGTTAGGGTTTCCAACCTTCGTCGGCGGCAATGAATTGAAAAAATACTGGATCTTGGTAAACTTTTTCTTGCCTTTTGTCATTAGTAATAGTATAATGACATGTGATTAGATAAACAGACGATGATTTCAAGAACCGCAATACATGCCGCCCAGGCCCTGACCGTCCTGGCCCGACTCCAACCGGGAGAATTTGCCGGGGCCGCCGGGATCGCCCGCGAGATCGGCGCCCCGCAGAACTACCTGGGCAAACTGCTCAAGACCCTGGCCGAGGAAGGAATTTTGGAATCGCAAAAAGGATTCGGCGGCGGATTCCGTTTGGCCCGCGATGCGAAAAAGATATCTCTTTATGATGTCGTCGAACCGCTGGAAAACGTTTCCCGCTGGAGCGACTGCCTTTTACGGGGCGGCGCCTGCCGTCCCGGCCAACCGTGCGCGGTTCACGGCCGCTGGAAAAAGGTCCGCGAAGGGTATCTGCAGTTTTTGCGGCAGACGACGATTGCCGATCTGGCCGAAGGGAGGATATCGTCATGAGCCTGAATTCTCTTTTTTGCCCATTATTAGGATATACGCATGCGATTATATTGTCGCTGCTTCGTCGCGTGACTGGAAACCAAAAACGGCCCCATCAGGGCCGGATCCGATAGGAGGTCAGTATGCACCCGACCCAGATTCTTTCGTCCGAACACCGCGTCATCGAGATCGTTCTGGATGCGTTGGACCGGATGGCCGAGAAGACGCTGGCCGACGGCCGCCTGGAAAAAGAACCGGCGCTGGAGGCGATCGACTTCATCCGTCATTTCGCCGATGGCTGTCATCACGCCAAAGAAGAAGGGCAGTTGTTCCCGGCCCTGTTCGAGAAGGGTTTCCCGCGGGAGGAGGGACCGGTCGCGGTGATGCTTCAGGAGCATGAATTGGGCCGCGCATTTGTGCGGGGGATGGACCAGGCGGTACCGGAGGCATCCGAAGGAAACGCCGCGGCCGTGCAGGAATGCGTCGCACAGGCGCGCGGCTACATCAACCTTTTGCGGGCCCATATTCAAAAGGAAGACAACATCCTCTTCCCGATGGCCGACCGGATGCTATCCGGGGAAGATCAACGGCGCCTGGCCGAGGCGTTCGACCGAACCGAGACGGAGGAGGTCGGCGAAGGCGTTCATGAACGATATCTGAAGCTGGCGGCATTGCTGGCCGAACGGTACGGCGTTCCCCATGAAAGTCTGGACCATATCCACGGCCACGGGTCAACGTCCTGCGGACATCACATTCATGACTAGGAGATTCTATCGTTATAGCGGGCCGGATGCGAAGCGTATGATATCACGGGAATCGCCATCCGGAACGTCACCCGAGGTTTATTCGGTAAGAGCCATATAAGGAGGTTATACCATGCGCAAGTTCTGGATCGCGTTCTGGGCGGTCGTGATCGTGTCATTCATCGTCCTCGGCTGGGCCGGGACGCAGATTTACCAGCAGCGCCCGCCCATCCCGGAGACGTTTAAAACCCCCGCCGGAGCGATCATCGCCACCGGCGCGGACATTACCGCCGGGCAGAATGTCTGGCAGTCGCTGGGAGGGATGGAATCGGGCTCCATCTGGGGCCACGGCAGTTATGTCGCCCCCGACTGGACGGCGGATTGGCTCCATCGGGAATGCGTGTTCATTCTGAATGAATGGTCGAACACCGACTATCAGATGCCGTACGACGGCCTCAACCCGGAACAGCAGGCGGTGTTGCGCGCCCGGCTGACCGAGACGATACGCACGAATACCCATGATTCTCCGACCAACACGGTCGTCATTGATCCCGTGCGCGGCCGGGCCTTCGACGCCAATGTCGCCTATTACCGCACCCTCTTTTCCCAGGGGGATTCGCGACAGGCGATCCCTTCCGGGACGTTGACCGATCCGGACAAGGCCCGGCAGATGGCGGCATTCTTCTTCTGGAGTTCCTGGGCCGCCTCGACCGACCGTCCCGGCAAAAACGTGACCTACACCAGCAACTGGCCGCATGAACCGCTCATCGGCAACGTTCCCTCCAGCGATGCCATCATCTGGACCGGCTTCAGCATCATCATGCTGTTGGCCGGAATCGGCCTGCTGGTCTGGTACAACGCCTCCCGCAAGCGGGAGCCGGTGGCCGAAAAGCTCCCCGACACCGACCCGCTGATGGGGATGCAACCGACCCCGTCGCAGAAGGCGGTTATCAAATACTTCTGGGTCGTCTCCGGTCTCTTTCTGGTACAGCTGTTGATGGGCGTCATGACCGCTCATTACGGCATCGAAGGGCAGGGGTTCTACGGCCTGCCGCTGGCCAAGTGGCTGCCGTATGTCATCACCCGCACCTGGCACGTGCAGTTGGGTATTTTCTGGATTGCCACCGCCTGGCTGGCGGCGGGGATGTTTATCGGCCCGACCGCGGCCGGATTCGAGCCGAAAGGCCAGAGGTTGGGGGTTAACGTCCTTTTCGGGGCGTTGATCGTGGTCGTGGTCGGCTCGCTGGTGGGCGAATGGCTGAGCGTCACCGGCAAGCTCTCCGGAAGCTCCTGGTTTTATTTCGGCCATCAGGGGTATGAATACATCGATCTGGGGCGGATCTGGCAGATCGGCCTGACGGTCGGGTTGTTCCTCTGGCTGTATCTAGTCGGCCGCTGCATCATCGCCGCCATCCGGAAAGGGGGCGAACAGAAAACACTGATGACCATGTTCCTGATCTCGGCCGTAGCCATCGCCGGGTTCTATCTGGCCGGCCTGATGTGGGGCAAGGGGACCCACCTGTCCATTGTCGAATACTGGCGCTGGTGGGTGGTGCATCTCTGGGTGGAGGGCTTCTTCGAGGTCTTCGCCACGGTGGTGATCGCCTTCCTCTTCGCCCGCCTCCAGTTGATCCGTCTGTCGACGGCCAACATGTCGGTGCTGTTTTCGACCTCGATCTATCTGACCGGCGGGATCATCGGCACCCTGCATCATCTCTATTTCTCCGGGACCCCGACCAGTGTGCTGGCGCTGGGGGCGGTCTTCAGCGCGCTGGAGGTCGTACCACTGACCATCATCGGTTTCGAGGCCTGGGACAACATCCGCCTGGCCCGCTCCACCCCCTGGGTGCAGAAATACAAATGGCCGATCTACTTCTTCGTCGCCGTGGCTTTCTGGAATATGGTCGGGGCGGGGTTGTTCGGGTTCATGATCAATCCGCCCATCGCCCTCTATTACATGCAGGGACTCAACACCACGCCGGTGCACGGCCACACCGCCCTGTTCGGCGTCTACGGCATGCTGGGGCTGGGATTGATGCTCTTCTCCCTGCGGGTGGCGCATATCAAGGAAGAGTGGAAAGACAACGTCCTCAAGTTTTCCTTCTGGACCATCAACGGCGGCCTGATGCTGATGGTGCTGATCAGCCTTCTGCCGGTCGGCTTCCTGCAGACCTGGGCCTCGGTGGAACACGGGTACTGGTACGCCCGCTCGCCGGAGTTCCTCTACAGCCCGACGCTTCAGGTGTTCAAATGGCTGCGGGTCCCCGGCGATACGCTGTTCGGCATCGGCGGACTGGTGATTGCGTTGTTCGTGTTCGGCTTGGCCACCGGCCATTCCCTGCGCCGCCGCAAATCTTCCTGATCCTTCATTGTATCAACCGGGTGCGGATGGAGGCTTTGGCCTCCTCCGCGCCCCGAATCCACGCTTCAATTCTATTTTATCAATGATGCAATTAAATCGCAAATCTCCTTTAACACCTCCACCCACCGGCAGATGGGCGGGTTGCCGATGATGTCGCAAATCTTCTCCAGTATGCGAACAATCGTGCAGGCTGCTTTAAGGATATCCTTGATTTCCGACGCGGGCGCGGCCGCATTTTCGTCAGTGTGCGCACCCACCCACTTTCTGAACTTCTTGTCGGTACCCAGGTGTTGGGCCACGCCGATATCGTCGGCCGCCCCGATACCGTCGAAGGCCCCGATAAGCAACTCCACCTTCTCGATCCGCTCCAGAATATCCCGTTCCTGGGGAGTCAATAAGTTCTTATCGTAACCCAGAACATGAACGCGGTTGTACAGGTCGGCTGCCGTTTGGTATTCGGTGATATCGGCAAACGATATATCCTCTGACTCGCCACCGCGGATGATGTTCAGCTCAATCGGTCCGTCTCCACTCCATGTGGTTTCAATACCGATCATCACATCGCCTGTCAATAGCGCGGATGCGAATCGCCCGTTTTCCTGCCGGGTGACCGTGTACCCGGTAAGCGGCTGGCCCGAGGTCGTGTATACCATAATGCTGCCGAGGTTCTCTTCGACCTTTACCGTTCGTCGAACGGCTGCTTTCCCGGGAACCTGGTAGTCGAAATCAACCGTGATCGTATCGTTGAGCAGAACGGCGTCGTACACCTTGATTATGGTTCCATCGGGAAGAGAATCGATATACCGGGGGCCGAGTCCCATCGATTGGGAATTCACATCATCGGCCGTCACTTCGGCCAAAACTATCGACCCGTTTTCGGCAAACGCGTTATCGGGGGCGGCCGCGTGATTGCCTGCGCCGCACCCAATAAACAGACTAACCATAGCCGTGAACATTATTGCGCCCATATATACTCCTTCCTTTGCGCAGGGGAAGACTCTCGTGCCCGTCAACCATGCCAGTTTCCGGCGGCGGTAATTATTCCCCGCCGCCGATTAGAACACCGGTCAACTATCCATGAAGCAATACCGACCCCAATAGATGGTACCGGCGACGAGGCCCACCGTCAATAATATGGTACCAACTCGCTGAAACCAATATCCTGTTCGATTCCACCAGTCTTTCTTCCATCCGTAAGGGGATAGGATAGCGGCACGGTACCAAACCGGATGTGCGGCAGTTCGATGCTTCATGGCAAGGAAAATGCCGAAGAGCCCAAGGACCATTCCGAACACATGGGTCCAAAGCAGGATTCTCATCCAAACCTCCTTTTCTCAGTCCGCTAGGTCCCCAAAGAAATCCGCCATTCCACAAGCCAACGATAACCCAATGGCCGGGACGCAGGGAACCCAGCAGGGAATACACCATGGTAAAACAGCGATACATGCTGTCGCGATCATGGTTGCAATTCCGCAAATACAACGGACTCCGCAATTGTTGAACAACTGAGGCCCGAATTGGCCTCCAAGGAAACCGACAAAAGGCTCCTGCGCCATTATCAATTCCGCGGTTTGCAGTTCAAATTCACCGTCAAGACTGACGCCGCCTATGAAAGTACCCCAAGTATGTACTCGGCCAACAATGTCCAGTTCGTAGTGAGTCAAATCACTCTTTTGTGCGATGCCGTCGACATATATTTCGTTATACAGAATCTTCGCTGTCTCCAGTTCCGCGCTGTCGGCAAAGGAGACGCCACACGAATCAGCCTCCGTTGCTGCCTGCAAATGGATGCCCGTTTGGGATACACGCACCGCCATGGAGAACCTGTCTTTCGTCGTCCAGGCGTCAAGTGTGGCCATAGTATCTCCGTGGCCAGCGATGTCATACCCTGCGAGAGGAGTACCTTCGGCATCAGTGTAAATAACGCCCGTCAAGGAATTGTTGATTTTTAGGATGCGTTGTTTAGCCACAGGCTCCGACGAGGTTACAACCGTCAACTCCACAACAACAGTGTCAAGGAGCATGTAGGCATCCTGAACCGCTACTGAATCCCCATTCGGGAGGACGGTGGCGAATAACGGCGTCGGCAGGCTTGCCGGATACTCGTCGGGTTCGACCCAAGGTATGGCCTTGGCGAATTCGTTTGATCCGCCATTATCGATTTCGGCTGGCGTTACCGGTGCCTTTTGGCTATCGCATCCTACGGTTAGGTTCAACAGCGATGCGATTAAAATCACGATGATCGGTAAACGTTTCATGATCCTCTCCTTTTCTTTATAGTTACTCTTGGCGTTCTAGTCAATAGCAAACTGCTTTGCGCGTTGCCCATCTTCCTCACCCATCGTCAAACCGCGGAGGGCTACAGGGACGCAGCCATGCTCTGTCGTTTCTCGTAAATTTAGCTTTCTTCATACTCTGCCCGATAGTTGCTTTATCCCCTGCCGGGCGGGGTGAAGGGTTAGGCCCTTTGTGGTGGGTCTGGACACCCTCGACCCGGCAGGTTTCGGCCCACGCGCCCAAAGCCATTTCATTTTTGCCCCCAAACCCCTCTCCCCGGAGTGAAGAGAGGGGTTTGGGTTGAGGAGGACCGGCGGGGCGCACGACCCGCCGGTCGCATCAGCGTGAAGAGAGGGGCCATGGGCCGGGCACCCGATCCGGAACGCGGAAGACAAACCGTATCCGGAAGCCCGGCCGCATCGGCCGTTCAACGCACCTCATAGGAGGAAAGAGGTCCCTTGCCTGGTCACCCGCTCCAGTCATTTCCCGTGTGCCAGTAAAACTTTGTGCCCGCAACCCTCCCGATATCGTTTCTCTGCGCCCGCGAAACCTTATTGCTCTGCCGTGTCGGGTTTCTCATCCTCCGCCCGCGGCGGACGACTCCGAACCCGACCTACTGTAGTCTTTTGGGGCCGGGCGGTGCCCACCACTACCCGGCCCCTGTCCCCACCACGGCATCCCCACCGTGGGTGTTCCCGCCTACCGGTCTATCAACCTCGCGAAAGGAGAAAGGAGTGTTTCGTCGCCCAGCCGTAATACAACTTCCGTGCCGGAATGCGAGCGCGCGCAATAA